>QKCF01000065.1 GCA_003246935.1 Sunxiuqinia sp.
AGCGGAAAAAAGGTCGTTTGGGTGGTTGGGCACCGCATTGATGATCGGTTCAAGATTACCAAAGAGACGCAGGAGGTTTTGCGGATTTCAGTTCTTTTATAAAAAAATTGGAGCCAGTCGAAGCTCCAATTTATTCATCAATATCATTTATTCCTTTGGTTTTGCAGCCAATCCTTCAGCAGTCCGTTTTACCGGTTGAATCGTTCCATCCTCATTAAAGTACAGGTACTCGGCGCAGATCATGCGTTGCCGTTTGCGGTTGGGGCAGGCATCGCTGGTGTCCATCCAGCGGTGATAAAACAGCAGCCATTGGCTTTTGTATTCTACAATCGAATGGTGGTTATTGCTCTCGTGCTCCTGCTCCATAATCACACCTTGGTATTTCCATGGTCCAAGCGGCGAGCTGGAAGTGTAGTAGGTTAGCACCCGGTTGTCTTCGGGCATGGTATAATAGTAAATGTCATTGCGTTTAAAAACCCATGGACCTTCTCTTTTGGGTTTGTAGCCACCCATATCCATCGTTTTGAGTTCTCCTTTTACACTGAGGAAATCATCGTTCAGTACAGCCACCATATAGTCGCCACCACCATTGAAATAAATGTAGCCTGCTCCGTCATCATCTACAAAAATGCAGGGATCGTTGGTATAAGGCTTTCTCCACAGCGGAGCACCAATAGCATCTTTAAAGGGGCCGGTAGGCGAGTCGCTCACGGCAATGCCAATGCCCATCCACTTGGTGCTGTTTTTCGGGTTAACACGGTCTTTGAAACCGGTACCTGCCGGAAAGCAGAAATAGTACTTGCCGTTTTTAAAGGCACAGTCGGGTGCCCAGGCAAAGTTATCGGCCCAAGAGAGATCATCAACCGTAAGGCAAGCGCCGTGGTCGGTCCAGTTGATCAGGTCGTCGGTGGAGAAGATATGCCAGTCCTTCATCCAGAAATCTTCCTGGCACTCGATGTCGTGCGAAGCGTAGATGTAAAGGCGTCCGTCTTCCCAAACATGCGCCGAAGGATCGGCCGTGCGGATGTTGCTGCCGAAGTTGAGCGGGTTTTGGGCGAAGGTAAAGGCTGCAGTTAGCGCCATGCCTAAGGTTAGTAGCGTTCTTTTGAGTTTCATAGTAGCTTATTTTACGTTGAGTTTGATGTCGATTAATTGATCGATGTCGGGCAAGAAGGAATCGTCCCTGATCGTAATTTGGATGCCGCGGCCTTCTGCGTATTTTCGGGTCAGAGCGAGTTCTGTCTTGATGAAATCGGCAACAGGGCTTTGATCAATTACCGCTACGGCCTTATCGCCAAACACGAATGCCACTTTAAAAAAGCTGTCGCGCGGCAGGAAGTAAATGATGGCTCTTCGTTTATCTTTGATGCGGAAGCTCCAGGAGTAATTTTTCCCGGGGAAATTCCACTCTGCCAGTCCTTGCGGATATTTGGCCAGTACCATTTCCTCGATGCGTTTCCAAAGTGCGTAGGTCGTGCCCAATTTTTCTTGCAGATCCTGTTCGGTTGGAATAAGGGCTTTGTCGGTGAAAATGCTGATATCTTCCATCGGATTAGCTTTGGTCGTTCGGTATTGAAAATAAAAGATCCGATCGCTTGTCGGGATCGGATTACTAAGTTACAAATTTGCAGAGATAAAGACGTGAATCCGCGGATTCGGATGTTTATAGTAAAATGGTTAGTCGTGTATGTCCGATTCCAGCCGGAGTCTACACATAATTTAACCAAATTAATTTCTAGAACATTTTTTTTGGGGCTGTCCGAGCCATCGAAAATGCTCTCGCAAGTTTGTTTCTATTGTTTCGGTGATTCAAAATAGCTGCTGCAAGTTTGCAGGAGTGAAAACGGGCAACTGAAAATGCTCTCGCAAACTTGTGGCGAGCAAAAGCGCTGTTGAAAATGCTGTCGCAAATCTGCAGGAGCGAAATCCGACGGCTGAAAATGCTCTCGCAGATCTGCAGGGAGCTTATCGAGCGGCTGAAAATGCTCCCACAAGTTTGCTTGGAGAAAAACAACTGCCGAAAATCGTCTCGCAAGTTTGCGAGAGCAAAATGCGGTTGCCGGAAAAGGCAAATCAACTTTGCAGGAGCATTTCGGGCTTGTCGATAATGTGAAATCAACTTTTTATCGAGTTTTTTATACGAACAAATGATCTAAAAAAGATTGCGATAGGGAGTTCAACCCTTTAGCCATGCATGTTTGAAATAATCGATAACTAGAGTTATGATTTAAAGCATAATATTGCTACTTGACATTCGGTTGCAGAGGGCCTAACTTGCATGGAAAACAACTAAAAGGCAATATTTTATGAAAGACCTATTCATCCCCAGCTTTTATTCGGTTGACGAATTAGTCAACATTGGCGAACGAACACTCAACTTTTTGGAACCGATGGTTGAGTCTGATCCAAAACTTAAAAAGCAATTTCAAAGCTTCGAAGTCTTATACGACGAATTGGTCGACAACCAGGTAAGCACAACCGACGGGCCTTTGACCGTAGAGCTGGCCTTGGCTGACGAAAAACGCGACCAAGCCTTTCGCTGCTTCAAGCTTATTAGCCAGGGAATGTCGATGAGTTTGCTGGCCGACAGTGCCGCAAATGGCTCGATGGTGTATGAAGTAATTGAAAAGTACGGTATTGACTTGTATCGTGTCGGTTATAAAGCAGAAACGGGGCTCTTGATCTCGGTATTTGGCGAGCTCGACAAGAATAAAAATCAGACAGCCATGACAGAATTGGGCTTGCTGCCTTATTATGAGTCGCTGAAAACAGCACAGGCCGGGTTTGACGCCCTGCACAAACAAAGCGATGCGTTGAAAGCCGAGGCTTCGAAGAACAAACGTCCGGCAAGTACAATAAAAAAGGAATATACTCCCGAGCTTGAGAAGTTGGTCTCATTGTACCAACTGTATGCCGAGTTGGATGAGGAAAACTATGCTGAAAGCTACGCTCAGCTGGTAGAATATATAAAAGAAGTAAATGCAACGGCCCGTGCCCGGCAAACCCGTAAGGAAAACGAGCGCGAGGAAGTTATCGCTGATGAGTAAACTCTTGTTGTTTGATTTAATAGATTAATGAAGATCAGTTTTTGGGGTTATGGCCGGCAAATGCCGGCCTTTTTTTGTGACAAGTAGATCCTGTTTATTTTATCGAATAAGCTATTAGTGGCGCCCGACCTAATTAAAAAAGCCCCCGAAAATTCCGGGAGCTTTCATTAACAAGAAATAATCTAAACTATCAGGTTGTTTATTTATCCATTTTCAGCAGTTGCATAATCTCATCCAACTTTGGCGACAGGATGATTTCGGTGCGGCGGTTTTGTGCTCGGCCTTCAGGTGTCGAATTGCTTGCTTTCGGTGAATATTCACCTTTACCAGAGGCTGTCAGGCGGGTTGGCTCAATCCGGTACTCGGAGGTTAAAATACGCACAATCGATGTGGCACGGGCAACACTCAAATCCCAGTTGTCGCGGTACACGGCGGTGTGAATCGGAATACTGTCGGTATGTCCTTCTACCAGGATGTCGATGTCGCGGTTCTTGTCAAGCACGTCGGCCAGCACCTTCAATGCTTCTTTACCTTTGGCCTCAACGGCGGCACTTCCCGATTTAAACAACAACTTGTCCGACATGGAAACGAACACTTTGCCGTTCTTCACCTCAACCGACAGTTCGTCGGATTTAAAGCCAAGCAAAGCGTCGCGAATTACATCGTTCAGGCGTTGCGTGAGTGAGTCCTGGCGTGCAATAACCTGCCGCAGTTCGTTCAACGATTTCTCGCGCTCTTCCAGCAGGCGTTCTTTTTCGTTGAGCTCTTTGGTTTTCTGCTGAAGTGCAAGGTTAAACTGTTCCGATTCCGACAGCTTTTCACCCATTAGCTCATTGTATTTCTGCTCAACTTCACGGATCGATTCCTTCAGCCCTTCAATGTCTTTATTCAACCCGTCAACATCCTGGTTGAGGTTGGCTACGTCGTTTTCCCGTGCTTCTAGCGCATAACAAAGGCTGTCGCGTTCTTCAAGCAGCAACATGGCGCGCTTGGTCAGGAAGTACATGTTTTCGGGTTTGGCTTCGCCGCATTTATAAAACGGTGCGCACGAAGTGGCCGCTAAAGCCACGGCGCAAAGCAAAAGGATTATGCGATTTGTTTTCATTCTTTCTCTATTTGAATTTTTAATCTGTACGTCGTCATCGCAATCGTGTTGCGTGGATTTTCCCGGCTTGTTGTCACAAAATTCGTTCCGTTATGCGGTATTCACGCGTAGAAGATGGGGCTTTACAGGTTCCTTTTCGCTTGGAAATTGCGTATTATTGTTGAACGAACCGCAATAAATCTGCAATGAAAAAAGCGAAGCTTTTTCTGTCGGCTGTTTTGAGCAGCTTTTGTTTGTTGATTCCTTTGCTTGAATCGTGTACGCCGAGCGAGGCACAGGTCGTTGTGCGAAAGGTTACCAATGTTGACCAGGCGAAGGAGTGGGGAACTGATGTGCGATACCCGGTATTTTCGTCGCCCGATCTGGCCATCAATACCAGCCTCGAAGTATTGAACAAGCAACTTTCCGATTACGTCTCGGGTTTGGAAGATTTGCTGAAGATTGAGGCGAAGGAGCTTTTTGCTGATTTTGAGATTGACAGCTTGTCGCGTCCCGACTGGGCTTATGAGTTGGGAGTTAGCGATACGGTTTACTTGGCTACCGACGATTATATCAGTTTGCAACTGGTAGTTTATCACTACACCGGAGGTGCACACGGGATGACCAATTTTATTGCGTTTAACTATGACGTGGCTAAGCAAAAGGTGCTAACCAATGGCGAGCTGCTAGACCTAACGCAGCTTGAACGGATTAATCAGCTGTTGAAGGCCGACTTCAACAATCGCGAACAGTGCTTCGATACCGATCCGACGATGGATCTTGTTTCGGCTATTACCTTCTCGGCAGATACGGTCCGCTTCATTTTTGAGCAATATACCTTAGGAGCCTATGCCTGTGGTCCGGCAGAGGTTTTGGTGCCTAAAACAGAATTGGGAGAAATTTTTCTACCCAAAATTGAACTGACAGGAAATTAGCGAATCTATTTTCACGCTTTAGAAATCGCCAGCTACGATGGATTGGTTGGCAGTAGTTTCCCAAGCGTACTCCATTAAAGTAATCTTGTCAACAGATTTGTCGTATTGCAGTTTCATCCATCCGAAATAGGGTGTTTCATTCTGAATTAATGCGAAACCAACTATTGCTGCTTCTTCATTTGACCAAGGCCCTTCATACGAAATTGATCCGTTGCCTCCGGTGTGGCGGATAGCCAATGAACTATGTTCTGAAGTCCAGTATTGATCTTGTTCCAATTGCTCGCTGATGATACCATTTTCATCTTCTTTAATTGCAAATCCCATATTCAGGTAGCGACTGTAGTCGGGAGGCCCGGATTTTACAAAATGAGTGCCTATCGGGTTAATCCCGACATAGAGGTGATCTCCCGTAGCGCCCGCGGTTAATTCGACGAATATAATAAAGTCGACAGATTCGTCTTCATTCACATCCAGCATGATTGGATACGCATCTCCGTATTTTACGGAACGCCCGTCCACGATATGGGTGATTGTTTTGGGCTCTGGTGTTGGCTCGTCGTTGTCCTTATCCTTATGACATGCTGTCGAACCCGCAATTAAGCCGGCGGCTAAAATAAAGTACAATTGTTTCATGGTTTCAGTTATATCTTTTATGGCTGTAATCAAGTTACGCAATTTCGGATAATGAAACTGCTATTAAGTTAACATTCGCATTCTCATTTTAATTCTTTCCGTCTAAAATTGAAAAAAGTGAAGCAAACGCTTTGACGGAAGCCAAATTCTTTTTCCTTTGTACGAACAATGCTGAAAAACACTATTCATACGATTCTAGTCGTGGTACTCGCGGTCTCCGTGATAGGCTAGGGAAGAGTATGGATTATAAAGATATTATTGCTATTAGAGCAAGGCCATTCTCTTCGGAGGGTGGCCTTTTTTGTTGATTATGGTTGAAGGATTATTGAATAATGTTTGATGAATAGCATGTCAGAAATTTTTGTACATACAGTTGTCGCGGCGGTCGCGCTTGTCCTTGTGGGGTTTGCCACATAGGAGCGGGATCGTATTGTATAAAGCAAAGCCCTTTCCGTTGTGGTCAGTCACCGGAAAGGGCTTTTTTATTTGCCAATTATTCATTTGAAAAACTAAATACAAAACACAAAATATCGAATTATGGAAGAGCAGTTTCCCCAAGAGAAGTTTTCTGAACAGTACCGGAATATTCCGACATCGTTTGTTCGGAGTATTTTAAACGCCATTGGACAACAAAAAATGATATCGTTTGCCGGCGGATTGCCGAATCCTGCCTTGTTTCCGGTTGAGGCGCTGGCCGAAAGTACCCGTGCCGTGATGGCCGATTCAGGTCGTACCATTTTGCAATATGCCGGATCGTTGGGCTACTACCCGTTGCGCGAATGGATTGCTGCCCGCTACAGTGCCAAGTACAACATGGAAATCACTCCTGAGATGGTGGTCATTACTAATGGTTCGCAGCAGGCAATCGATATTTTGTCAAAACTGTTGATTAATCCCGGTGATGGTGTTATTCTTGAAAAACCGAGCTACTTGGGGGCTATTCAATCCATGTCGGCCTATTTACCTGATTTCCGGGAGGTGGATTTACAGGAAGATGGTGCCGATCTTTCACGGGTTGAGGAATTGTTCCTGAATGACGATATCAAGTTGATGTATGCTGTGACGAATGCACAAAACCCGTCGGGTATCAGTTATTCGCTGGAAAAACGAAAGGATCTTGCTTTGCTGTTGCGCAAGTACAACCAATTGCTGTTGGAAGATGATCCGTATAATGAAATTTGCTTTGGAGATGAGTTTCCTGCACCCGTTCGGAAGTTTGCACCTAACCATGTGGCTTGGACCGGTTCGTTTTCGAAGATGGTTGCTCCCGGTATGCGTAATGGCTGGGTGGTGCTGCCTCCGGCTTTGGTTCCTCACTTTGATAAGGCCAAGCAGGCTTCAGATCTGCACCCGAATAACCTGACCCAATATGTGCTGCACCACTACCTGACGCATAACAATCTGGACGAGCACCTGCAGCAGATTCGCACAAAATATGCAAGTCAGGCAGCCTGCATGGTCGCTATGCTTGAGCGTTACCTGCCCGACGAGGTGACCATAACGCCTCCAAGTGGTGGCATGTTTATCTGGCTCACTTTGCCCGAGGGCCTGCGTGCTGATGAGTTAATTCATCGCACCATGGAGCGCGGTGTGATTTTCGTTCCGGGTAATTCTTTCTATACCAAAGGGCAGGGGAGCAACCATATTCGTCTGAATTTCACGAATGCTGATCCGGCCGAAATTGAAACCGGCGTGAAGATCATGGCCAAAGAAATGGCAAAGATGTTGTGTCCGGTTTCTTAGAAAGTGATCAGTAACAGAAAGAGCTTGCTATCAATGAGTGATGAGCAAGCTCTTTTAAAATCAAAATTCGTGTTTTTTATTGTCCGGCAACGACGGTATACATGCTGTCAGTTTGCAGGTACTTTTGAGCAAGTCTCTGCAATTCTACGGCAGTTATATTTTGAATGGCTTGGTGATAATCATCGTAAAATGAGTAATCTAAACCAAATTCGTGTAGGTTTCTGAAAGCCTGCTCCAATGAGAACGGTCCGTCGAATTCACGCAGGAATTCGCCGGTCAGGTACTGGCGAACCCGTTCCAACTCTTCTACCGGAACAAGCTCGTTTTGCAGTCGCTCAAGTTCGTAGTTAATTTCTTTCAATGTAGCTTCCTCGTACGATTTATCAACTTCGGTAGAAATCAGCAGGTATCCCGCCTGGTTCAGGTTGATAAAGTTACCACCAATACCATAAGTATAGCCTTTTTCTTCGCGGATGTTCAACATCAGTCGTGAACTGAAATAACCTCCAAGGATCGTCGTCAGGATCTGCAACCCAAAGTAATCGGGATGCTGCTTATCGACCAATAATTTTCCCACACGAATCGCCGATTGAATAGCACCATCTTTATGCACGTGTTCCATCTTACTCGGCGTAGGCTTCGGTTGAAGTTGCGGAGTCATTACAGGTGTGCCGTCCCAATCGGACCCGCCAAAGTGCTGATCGAGTTGCTGAATCACCTCGTCGGAAAATTGCCCGACCAGATGAATCTCGCAATTCTTTGCATGGTAATGCATTTGGTAGAAGTCGATGAAATCTTGGAGGTTCACCTTTTCAAAATCTTCCGCTTTTAATCCCAGCGCATAGGGATGTTCTTCGCCAAACAAGACTTGAGAAAATTTCTTTTGGCAAAGGATCTTCACCTTTTCTATTTCGAGCATGAAACGCTGTTTGCGGCGATTTAACAGGTTGGCAAATTCCTTTTCAGGGAATAGAGGTTGTTTTAGCATATCCTCGACAACAGGCAGTAGCTTGTCGATATGTTTATCCAGCGTAATCACCGAAATTGTTGCGTTGTGGTAGTCAGCAGTACATTGCAGATAGGCACCGTGAAAGTCGAAAATTTCAGCAATTTCCACGGCTGTATATTTTGCCGTCCCTTCCTGCAACATGGCATTGGTTAAGCTTGCCAAAAGCTGTTTTTGCTGGTACCAGATGCCGGCGTTAAATACAAAGTCAATTTTGCAAACTTCCTGTTTACCTGCTTTGAGTGCATAAACAGGAATGCGGTTACTCAGCTCTTTCTTTCCAGGTTGAATCAGATCCGGTTTCTCAATTGGATGTAGGACAGGGGCTATCGTTCTGTTTATTCGCATTGGGCCAGATAATTTAGTTGTGAACAGTTTTCCTCTCTGAAAATCTTTTGTGCAGTTTGCCTAATATCATCAGCGTTTACTAAGCGATACCAGTCCAGCTGATCGTTCATCATTTCGGCCCGATCAATATTTTCGTACGTCGCCAAATCCTGTGCCATATTCAGGTAGTTCATTTGTGCATATACATGGTTCGCCTCCAGTTTATTCTTTACTTTTTCTAGTTCGCGGGAGTCTACTAAATCTTGCTTCATTCTTTCCAGTTCAACCCATACAGCTTTCTTGGCTGTCTCGATGCTTATGCCTTTGGCTAACTTCCCGGAAACAAGAAACAAGCCTGGTTCATGATCACCGGAGATGTAGGCGTCCAGCTCAACAAAGAGTTGTTCTTCCTTTACCAGCTTCTGATACAGACGCGATGAATTTCCCGATGAAAGAACATCAGAAATAAGGTCGCACACGTAGTATTCGCGGGTTTGACGATCGCTCATGTGGAAAGCCAGATAGAGCATCGTATCGGGTACTTTGCGTTCTACTGTCATCTCACGGAACTCTGTTTGCTCCGGTTCCACCGGCAACTCCGGTATGCTTACATCCCGTTTGGGAATAGTTCCGAACCATTTGTCAGCTAGTTGCAGGCATCGCTCCTGGTTGATGTTGCCACTTAATACCAGTACGGCATTGTTCGGTGCGTAAAAGCGGTAGAAGAAGTCTTTTACTTCCTCTAGGCTGGCATCGGCGATATGACTGATTTCTTTCCCAATGGTTGTCCAGCGATAGGGGTGTTGGGTATAAGTTAATTCGCGCAATAACGGCCAAACATCACCGTAAGGTTGATTTAGGTTACGCTGTTTAAATTCTTCAATCACTACATTCTTTTGCACATTCAGGCTTTTCTCCGAAAAGTCCAATTCCAACATGCGATCCGACTCTAACCAAAACGCCGTTTCCAGGTTGTCTTTCGGCAAGGTCAGGTAGTAGTTGGTCAAATCGTTGGAGGTATAAGCATTGTTTTCACCGCCGGCCAATTGCAAAGGAATATCGTAATCCGGAATGTTTTTGGTTCCTCCAAACATGAGGTGCTCAAATAAATGTGCAAAACCCGTCCGGTGCGGGTTTTCGTGCTTCGATCCCACATGATAACAAATGTCCATAGCGACCATTGGGGTGGAATAATCCGGATAGAGAATGATGTCGAGACCATTTGCTAACCGGTGTCTTGAAAATTCGATCATAAGTTAATTAAAAAGAGAATTTAGAACCTTCAACAATTAACTGACGGGTTTGGGTGTATTCGTCGAGCAATTTTTTCATGATTTCTTCCACGGTCGGTATATCATCAATAATGGAAGCAATCTGTCCGATCTCTAATTCACCTTCATCCAAATCACCTTCGAACATCCCTTTCTTGGAACGTCCGCGTCCCAATAGGTTTCTCAGTTCTTCTTCCGATGCACCTCTGGCTTCCATCTCTGCCACACGATTAAAGAATTCATTTTTGATCAGACGAACGGGAGCCAATTGTTTCAACGAAAGTTTTGTGTCGCCTTCTTTCATGCCTACAACCAGCTTTTTGAAAGCCTCGTGTGCTGATGATTCTTGAGAAATAGCGAAGCGTGATCCAATTTGAACACCATCGGCACCTAAGGCCATAGCTGCCATCATAGCTTGTCCGGTTGCAATACCTCCAGCAGCCATCAACGGCATCGAAGTGGCTTTACGAACCGAAGGAATCAGTGTTAGCGTTGTGGTTTCGTCACGTCCGTTATGACCTCCGGCTTCAAAGCCTTCGGCTACAATCGCGTCAACGCCTGCATCTTCACATTTCTTTGCAAAAAAGCCACTGGCTACTACATGCACGACCATGATGCCGCGTTGGTGCAACCACTGAGTCCAGGCTTTGGGGCTACCGGCTGAGGTTACCACAATCGGCACTTTCTCCTGTTCAATGATTTCCATGACCTTTTCCAGCTCCGGATAAAACAACGGAACATTCACGCCATAA
>QKCF01000077.1 GCA_003246935.1 Sunxiuqinia sp.
CTGAAGCTTTGGTTACGCCGGGGCTGTCGGGCAATCCCAATGTAATTGCGCCGGACCCTGCTTTAATCAGGAAAGCATCTGCATGGCCGTGGTAACAGCCGGCAAACTTGACTACCAAGTCACGTTTGGTATAGCCGCGAGCCAGGCGCAGGGCACTCATTGTCGCTTCAGTTCCTGAGTTTACCATCCGCACTTTATCTACCGATGGCATCATCTCGGTGATGAGCTGGGCCATTTCGGTTTCAATCAGGGTGGGGGCGCCGTAGCTTGTTCCCAGTTCTGCAGCTTTTTGCACAGCTTCCACAATCGCCGGATTGGCATGACCTAAAATCAGCGGTCCCCACGAAGATACGAAGTCTATATATTTGTTGCCGTCGATATCCCATACGTTGGAGCCTTTCGCCTTGGCGATAAACAGCGGATCGGCATTAACACTTTTAAAGGCACGGACTGGCGAATTAACACCTCCCGGTATTAGTTGTTGGGCTTCTTTGAAAGCCGCTATGCTCTTGGAGTAGTTCATACGATTTGACTTTTGCGGAACCTTACACGCGGTTGCCTTTTTTCAATTCACTTAAAACAAATTCTTTGGCGTGGTAGGTGATGATCACGTCGGCACCGGCGCGTTTCAACGAAGTCAGGATCTCTTTGATCAGGCGTTCTTCGTCGATCCAGCCATTAGCAGCAGCTGCTTTCACCATGGAAAATTCCCCGCTTACATTATAAGCAACAAGCGGCATGTTGAAGGTTGTTTTCACGCGTTGGATAACATCCATATAGCTCAATGCCGGTTTTACCATGACCATATCGGCACCTTCAATAATATCTTGCTCAACTTCACGCAAGGCTTCGTCGCTGTTGGCCGGATCCATTTGATAGGTACTGCGGTCGCCGAATTTTGGCGCGCTTTCGGCAGCATCCCGGAATGGTCCGTAGAAGCCGGATGCATATTTGGCAGAATAGGCCATGATCGGCGTATTTTGGAAGCCATTTTCGTCCAGCGCTGTGCGGATTGCACCAATGCGACCATCCATCATATCCGAGGGAGCAATGATATCTGCACCGGCTTTAGCCAATGTCACCGATTGCGCAGCCAATGTATGAAGCGTACTGTCGTTATCTACGTCTCCGTCGATGATGGTACCACAGTGTCCGTGCGTAGTATATTCGCAGTTACAAACGTCGGCTACAATCAGGATGTTAGGCAATGCTGCTTTCAACGCACGAATGGCTTTCGGCACAATGGCATCGTGATGACAAGCCACGTGGCCTGTTTCATCCTTTTCTTCAGGGATACCGAAGAGTAAAATCTTATCTACGCCAGTTGTTTCAACTAAATCCTGAACTTCTTTTACCAGAAGATCAATTGAAAGTTGAAAATTACCCGGCATGGATTTAATGGGATTGCTGACATTTTCGCCCGGGCAAACAAAATAAGGCATAATCAGATCGTCGCGATTTACTTCGGTTTCGCGAACCATGTTGCGTATAGAGGCTGATTTACGAAGTCTCCGTAAACGAGTAACAGGATAACTCATAATCTAAATATTTTAGTGTTGTAAGTAATCAATTGTTGTTTCTGCCATTCCTTTATAGGTTGATTCGGTGGCGGTTGCCAGCGGTTCAATTCCTAAATTTCGACAGGCGGCAGATGTTGTTTTTCCGATGCTAATTACCCGCCATTGGCTAATTTTAGCATGAAACGCAAGGTACAAATTTTTTATGGCAGAAGGACTGCTAACAAGCATCAGATCGTAGGTGTTTGACTCAATCAATTCGACACATTCTGCGGGAAATAAATTGGGCATAACCGTTTGATAGGCATTAACGCGATCGACTAAATTGGTTGCTTGCAACTGTTGCTGAATGGTGTCGGGGGCTAATTCTCCGAGAACTAATAATACCGTTTCGTCTGTTGCGATTACCGATTTAAGTTCTTCTGCAAAGTCGGCTCCGGTACGGCCCCGACCGACATAGTCAGCACTTAAATTGAAACGGCTTAGTTCCTGTCCGGTTGCTTCACCCAGCACCGCAATCTTGTTTGTTGAATTCGGAGCATGTTGCTCACAAAAACAGCGGATACCATTCTTGCTGGTAAAAACAAGCCAATTGTAGTTTGCAAGTTCCTGAGTCAGTTTGCAGGTTAAGGGACGAATTTCGATGGCAGGCATAAAGTGCACCGTAGCCCCGGCTTGTTTGAGGAGAACTGAAGCGTCGTCCTCTTCGGGTTGGGGATAGGTACAGATGATTATTTTGCCATTGATTTTATTGTCGCTTTCCCGGTCTGCCATGTTTATTCTTCTGCGCGAATCTGGTCGAGAATTTCCTTTCCTCCTGCTTCAATAATCGCGTCAGCCAGTTCTATTGCCTTCTCCGATCCTTCGTCAATCGGGCAGGAAACAGATTTCCGAATTACCTGTTTACCATCAATTGAGGCAACTAAGCCAGTTAAGGTTAACTGATTTTTTTCTACCTCGGAATAACAGGCAACAGGGACTTGGCAACCACCCTCGAGCGTCCGTAGTAACCAACGCTCAGCCATGGTGGTGTTCCATGTTTGCTCGTCGGCAATAGCATCGATGATGCGTTGAATGCGTTCATCTTCTTCGCGAACTTCTATCGCAACGGCTCCCTGGCTAACTGCAGGTAAAACCACTTTCGGATCGAGTAATTCCGTGATATAGCTATCGTAGCCCAGACGTATAATTCCGGCTCCAGCCATCAATAAAGCATCGCAATGACCTTCTTCCATCTTTTTTAGACGGGTATCTACGTTTCCGCGAATATCCACAATGTTGAGTTGCGGATTATAAGCTAGGAGTTGTGCTTTACGGCGCAGACTAGATGTTGCAATGCGATCATT
>QKCF01000400.1 GCA_003246935.1 Sunxiuqinia sp.
CAGTAATAAGTTTTTACCTTTTTTATATCGCATATGAATCCCTGCTTGAAATAGGCTGATTTTTTATTACCTGGTAAAAGTGATACTGCACTATTGTTTGCATTAACTCTACCGTATCCGTCACTAATCAGAGCCTCTTTTGCGTCTATATACCTTTCAAAAACTTCACATCCAATATACACAATCTTTGATGCGCTAGCGTTGATCCAACTTGTGTTTTCAGGTAGAAGAGAATTACAAAGATCGTCTCCAGTAAATACATCTGACGACTTTAGCGCCTTTATTGCATCCGTTCGATCCATTCCGATTAAATCAATTAGTGCATCGATAGATAAACCTCTATTAATGCACTCCACAAAATCTAAAGCGCAATCATCAGGAATAACAAGGCTGCGCCTTCGGTACATACTTTTGAACTTGCTTCTGACATCAGCAAGATCAATAACAGTTGTCAAATTTTGATTCATCTGCTAAATCCTCAGCGTATGCCTCAAGAACATCCCACATATGACTATTGCCAGCCTCTAGCAAATCATACGCCTTTTGCCGCCACTTGCCGTGTCTGAACATCCAGCCTGCGCGAGCTGCATTCTTATCCTCGTTTATTGCGTCAAACGCACACCATAAAACCTCTTGCACATTTCCAGATGCCGCAAGCCAATCAAGAAATCCTGCAATGTCATTTTCTAAAATAAACTCAGCGTAATCCTCACGCTGTTTTTTTGTTAATGTTGTCATGCTATTTTAAACTCCTGAATTAAATATTTACCTGATGGAATTTTCTGAACTTTTGCTACTGAATTATTGCTTGTCCATGCTTGAATGAAGTCCTTATATCGGTTTGTTGATAGCTTTGAGTATCCAGCAAAACTAAGCCAAGCCTCTGCTTTTTCCATTGAATCTAGTTTTACTCTGTTAAATTCAGCTAACATTTCATTTCTTACCTGTGTTTCGATGATGTAATTATCATTCACGGACGACAACAAAACAGTGATCTAGATCAAGTTTATGTGATTATGTTTTGTGTAGTTTTCGTTAATGTCAACCGAGCGCGGCTTTTTTGTGCCTGCAATTTAGCGATAGTGGTAGAATTAACAAAACGCAGGGGGTTTTATGGCGGTAATAACTGAGCGACAAGCTGGTGGTAAAAATGTGATCGCATTTCTAGACATGATTGCATACTCAGAGCTTAAAGGATTGATTGAGATATCTGATCGCGGTTATAACGTGATTGTCGGAAGCACAATAAAAAAGCCAATCTTTTTTTCATCGTATTCAGATCACCCAAGAAGGCTGATTCAGATAAACTCAAAGCTTAAATCTACAGCGGCAGGAAGGTATCAGCTGCTATCTCGCTATTATGATGCATACAAAAAACAGCTTAACTTGCATGATTTCTCGCCATTGTCGCAGGACTTGATCGCAATACAGCAAATCAAAGAGAGAAAGGCTATTGCATTAATCAAAGCTGGAAAGTTTGAAGACGCTGTTGCTGCTTGTTCAAATATCTGGGCGTCACTGCCAGGTAACAACTACGGGCAACACACAAACGGCATTGCAGAACTTAAATCTGCATACATCAAAGCAGGCGGCACTGTTGCCGAAAAATAAAGAGGTAAATCATGGATATCGGAACTTTTTCAACAATCATTGATACTGGACTTAATGTATTGGCGACGGTTGGCGGTAGCGCAATCGCAGCGGCATTCCTGCCGAAGCCATCCGCAAACGCATACCAAATCTTTTTGATTGTCCGCAAGATCGTTGATTTTGTGGGGGCTAACTGGTTTAACGCAAAAAACGGAAGTTGACGCAAACGAAAACAAGGACTAACATTAGATCAATTTCTCAACTCCATCTGGTTGTTTCATCCTTGTTGTTTCATTTGCTTACTCCTTGTTTAAAAGCCCTCTTATGAGGGCTTTTTTTGCTTGCAAATCCACGATCAAAATTAATCATTATCGCTTCTTTCGCGTGAAGAGGCGTAAATACAACAAAGCACGAACAGAAATTAACTCCTTTAACTTCCTTCTTTGTTTCGTCATCGATGAAATTATATCTCCCACTCGGCACATAAACGAATGTCGCCTTATCGCTAACAAACTAACGCCACCACTTTGTACAAGGCTCAAAAGGTATCATGCAGCACACGGTTAAATTGTGTTTTGCTGACTGCTCTTTTGCTCGCTTCAAAAATAACTCTTTTTGTGAGAAAGGCGGATTACACCACACTGATTTTATAGTGTAGTTAAATTTACTTTTCCAATCCGTGCTTAATGCGCACTCCTCTGGCGCTATAAATTCAAAACCTCTTGACTCTTTTGATGTGGTTGCGCAGGCATCTAAATCAAAATCAGAAATACCACACAATGCTAAAGCGTCATTTATTGCAAGATCGCTGGTATTCCAGAAGTCTTTTTTATTAACTGGAGTTTCTGATTTTTTACCTGCTGTCACATGGCTCATAAACCAATCCTCCGATCAATCTCATCCTCTACCTCTTGCAACAACTTAAACTCATCACATGCAGCTTGTTGCATCTCCTGCCAGTTCTGCTTACGGCGATCTCGCAACTTAATTAGCTTTTCAATTGACTGCGCTTTGATGTCGCCAAAGTCTTCTGTTTCAAATGGTTTTGTCATTCCTTTACTCCAATTAATCCCAGCGTCTTAATCATATCAGCTCTGGTTGTTATTTCTTTGATGTAGATCACGGTTTTAATGCGTGAAGCAATGAATTTTGAACGCTGTCTTTTTCGGCGATCACTTTCAACACCCGCTCGTCAATCGTACCCTGTGCAACCAGGTGAACAATGCGAACAGGTTTCATCTGTCCTTGTCGGTGTAGACGGGCGTTGA
>QKCF01000136.1 GCA_003246935.1 Sunxiuqinia sp.
ACTTTTCCGTCGATCACGTTCAGGCCTTTTTTCAATGGCAAGCTGTCTTTACATGCTTTTTTCCAACCCTTATTGGCAATCTGAATAGCATAAGGCAAAGTCGCATTTGTTAATGCCAAGGTTGAAGTACGAGGCACTGCACCCGGCATGTTAGCCACTGAATAGTGAATTACATCATCAATCACAAAGGTAGGATCGTCGTGTGTTGTTGCTTTCGTCGTTTCGAAACAACCTCCTTGGTCAACGGCTACGTCAACCATTACTGTTCCCGGACGCATCGTTGGAATCATATCGCGGGTAACCAGTTTCGGAGTTTTTGCACCCGGGATCAGCACAGCACCGATGATTACATCGTGTGTTTGAACCATTTCGCGAATGTTGTATTCGTTACTCATCATGGTTTTCACGTTAGCAGGCATAATATCATCCAGGTAACGCAAGCGTTTCAGGTTCACATCCATAATGGTTGTATCAGCACCTAAACCGGCAGCCATTTTAGCAGCTTCGGTACCTACAATACCACCACCAATAACCAGCACCTTTGCAGGCGGAACTCCCGCTACACCTCCTAATAATACGCCGTAACCACCGTAAGTTTTTTCCAGATATTTAGCACCTTCCTGAATAGACATCCGTCCGGCAACCTCTGACATTGGCACCAACAACGGCAACGAGCGATCGTCAAGTTCAACCGTTTCATAAGCCAAACAAACAGCTTCGCTTTCGATCATCGCCTTCAACAGCGGCTCACATGAAGCAAAGTGAAAGTATGTATAAAGAATCTGCCCTTTCTTGATCAGCTTATATTCTGACTCGATCGGTTCTTTGACTTTAATTATCATTTCTGCAATAGCGTACACCTCTTCAATCGTTGGAAGCATTTTTGCACCAGCCCCAACATAAGCCTCATCCGCAAACCCACTACCATTCCCTGCAGTTGCCTGTACGTACACTTCATGACCATTCTTCACTAACTCAGCAGCACCGGCCGGTGTTAAAGCCACCCGGTTCTCGTTGTTCTTAATTTCTTTGGGTACTCCAATAATCATATCGCATCAAATTTTAATAATCATACTTCAAATTTAGAGTAATAACTACTTGCAAAACATGACAAAGGACAAGGAATGGACCCGATTAAGTGATCGTTAACAATTAGTTTAGTTTGGTATGACAACCGACCAATCCACGCTAATAATTCTTAAGAATTAAATCTTTTAAAATTTCAAATTTGTATTCCTGCACCAATTTCAATTTAAATTTGATAATTGTATATTTGCCCTCCTTGATAAATACTTAATATTAATATGCCTACAACGTCGATTCGGGGAAATAAAATGCCTGATTCACCGATCAGGAAGTTGGTCCCCTTGGCTAACCAAGCCAAGCAGCGAGGAATACATGTGTATCACTTAAACATTGGTCAACCTGACCTTCCCACTCCTCAGCGAGCGTTGGATGCGATTCGGAACATTGACCGGAAAATTCTGGAGTATAGTCCAAGTGAAGGAATTTTATCACTTCGCCAAAAACTGGCGGCGTACTATCATAAATTCAAAATCAATGTTGGAGTTGAAGACATTATTGTAACAGCCGGCGGTAGCGAAGCGGTTACTTTTGCCTTCATGTCGTGCCTTGATCCGGGTGACGAGATTATCGTTCCGGAACCGGCTTACGCCAATTACGAAGCTTTTGCAATTGTTGCAGGAGCCATCATCAAATCAATTCCTTCAAAAATTGAAGAAGGTTTTGCTTTGCCTCCAATTGAAGAATTTGAAAAACTGATCACTCCGAAAACAAAGGGGATCATGATCTGTAACCCCAATAACCCAACCGGTTATTTGTACACCCAATCGGAAATGAATGCCATTCGCGACTTGGTGAAGAAATATGACCTTTACCTGTTCTCGGACGAGGTTTATCGCGAATTCTGTTACACGGGTGCGCCTTACATTTCAGCGTTCCACCTGGAGGGTATCGAGCAAAATGTGATTTTGATTGATTCAGTTTCGAAACGCTACAGCGAATGCGGTATCCGTATTGGAGCTTTGATCTCGAAAAATGCTGAAGTACGCCGCAACGTGATGAAGTTCTGCCAGGCTCGCCTGAGTCCGCCATTAATCGGACAAATCGCAGCTGAAGCTTCATTGGAAGAAACCGACAACTACCTGATGGATTCGTACAACGAATATGTTGAGCGCCGTAAATTCCTGATCGACGGGTTGAACCGGATCGATGGTGTTTACTCGCCAATTCCAATGGGTGCTTTTTACACCGTTGCTCAACTTCCTGTTGACGATTCAGATAAGTTCTGCGCCTGGTTGCTCGAAGAATTCGACTACGAAGGAGAAACAATCTTCATGGCTCCCGCAACCGGTTTTTACACAACTCCGGGCTATGGCACAAACGAAGTGCGTATTGCCTATGTATTGAAGAAAAAAGACCTGGCAAAAGCATTGAAGATTCTTGAAAAAGCGCTTGAAGCTTATCCGGGAACGGTTTACAAACACAACCATTAATATCCGCTTAATCAAATATCAAAGGCTTCACTTCGGTGAGGCCTTCTTTGTTTTTTACAGCTTACTTTCGGATACTTATTCGGTGAGCTTCCTGATCATTCCACTAAAAATGAAACCATGAAAAGGATACACTGCTGCCCAATATAAACGCCCGTAAACGCCTTTCGGGCGATAGGTGGCTGTTTGCACCAGCTCCTCCCCTTCCACCTTAAACTCGAGCCAAGCCTCGCCCGGCAGTCGCATTTCCGCCAGCAGCAACAAGCGACCTTCTTCTTTATTCGCATACAACACACGCCAAAAGTCGAGCGTATCGCCGGCCTGTATCCGATCAATGCTGGTTC
>QKCF01000403.1 GCA_003246935.1 Sunxiuqinia sp.
TCGTCAACTTTGTACCAACCGTCATACTGGAATCCGCGCACTTGTCCAACCGGCTTACCTTCTTCAAGAACATAATCCCCTGATCCGGGTTCAACATATGCCGTTCCACCCCATTCTGAATTATACAATCCGTTTACACCTTCTGCAAGCTTATCAACATTACCTCTGTTGATATTCACGTTTACACTTGCACTCAAGGTGAAATTGTTTTTCCTGATGATATCTCCACCAATTGCAAGTTCAATACCTTTATTGCTTGTTCCTCCAATGTTATCGTAGGTGAATGAGAAACCACTGATGGCAGAAACTGAAGTAAGCATCAACAAATCTTTCGTTGAGTTTTTATAGAGATCCAATGTACCATACAATCGGTTGTTGAAGAATCCAAAGTCGAATCCCCCATTTCAAATCCGGGTTCGCAATGGTCGATGAAGCCGGTGAATAAGTCACGATTTGCTGTTCGGCCAATGAATATCTTGATAAACCGTCTGAAGCCCAACTCATCTTCCAAAGGTTTGCACTGATACCATCGTTACCTACAGATCCGTAAGATAATCTCATCTTCAGATTATCAAACCATCCCAGGTCTTTAATGAATGATTCCTCTGACATTCTCCAGGCAATTGCTGCTGCAGGAAAGTACCCCCATCTGTTTGTCGGTGCAAATCTTGAAGAACCGTCAGCACGAAAAGTAGCAGTCAATAAATATTTGTCATTGAGAGAATAATTGGCTCGACCAAAATAAGACTGTAGGCGGTTGGGAGTTCCGGTATTTGAACTAAGTCCACCATTTATCGTGCTTGTTCCGGTTAGGTATTGGTCCATCATCGCATATGCGCGTTCTGCATCAAAAGATGCCGGGTAATAATTTCCCCATACTTCTGTATATT
The DNA here is from genome assembly GCA_003246935.1 of Sunxiuqinia sp. Taxonomy (GTDB): domain Bacteria; phylum Bacteroidota; class Bacteroidia; order Bacteroidales; family Prolixibacteraceae; genus Mangrovibacterium. The sequence continues at coordinate 891 of QKCF01000403.1, forward strand.
CTGAACCCGAGTCTGCTACTTCCATCCCCGCGAGAATATTCAGACTTTGTTTGTCTCCTAAACCCTGAACCTCGTAATTCGCAGTATTTACCCAACGGTAATTCCATCCTTCAGTTGCTCTGATCTTAGCATTTCCACCATATGTTTTATTGCCATCATTATCAAAGTAATCGTTATAAATAGCACCAGACCAAACTTTATTCCTACTCCAGCTGGTAGTTAACCCAAGTTCTGTTTTTAATGTTAATCCGTCTATCACTTCCCAGCTAAAAGAAGTGTTGGCAACAAGCGAACGGCTTCTTGTATAATCCGAGTAATCATTAATTCGACTAACCGGGTTGTAAACATCCTGAAGAATATCGGTGTAAAATCCGATTTGAGAATTTACTGATTCATCAAGTTCGCCAAGTACATCCTCTGTCGCAATAGGACGGAACCAATAGGCTGTCGTAAGCAGTGAGCCACCATCAGTACCGGTAGTTTCATTTCCTTCTTTCTCAATCTGGGTGAAACGGGTATCCAGCGAGAAATTCAAGTTGTCAGCCAGTTTTTGATCCAGCTTGAACGACGCATTACTCCTTTTATACCAGGAATTAATTTTCATTCCGTCATCATCGATATGATTGACAGAAAAGAGGTATTTCGTTTTCTCGTTACCGCTTGAAATATTGAAGTTATGATTGTGCGAGAACGAAGCATTATAAACCTCTTTAGAATAGTTCGTTGACTTTACATTTCTATAACTCTCAATTCCCTGAGAATTATTATAGGTGTCCGCGTATCGACCAATTCCCCAAAGCATTTCCCACGCATCAGCGTAATTATCGCTAATTGCAGCTGCATAGCCCCAGTTATACTCAATGTAATCTGTAGCACTCATTGTTGGAAAATATTTGGTTGGCCTGTTAAACTTGATGTAGCCATCATAAGAGACCGTAAGTTTCCCAACCTTACCTCCTTTGGTTGTAACAATAATAACACCATTAGCTCCGCGAGCACCATAGATTGCAGTAGACGATGCATCTTTCAAAACGTCAATACTTTCAATCTGGTTACCTGGGATATCGCTGATTGAACTAACCGGGAAACCATCGACGATGAATAACGGATCATTACTTTGAGAGATAGAACCACCTCCCCGTACTCTGATTGAAATGTTGGCGTCAGGACGACCATCCTGGCTGATAACATTCACCCCGGGGAGTTTACCTTTTAGTGCCTGTGCTGCATTCGCAACAGGAACAGCTGCTAACTGCTCTCCGGTAACAGAAGCCACAGAGCCGGTTACATCTCGTTTTTTCATCGTACCGTAACCAATGGCAACAACTTCTTCCAATCCGATCGTTTCTTCTTCAAGGGTAACATCAATTTTTAAGCGACCTTGAATTGGAACTTCCTGCATTCTCATCCCCACGAATGAGATTAGCAGTGTACCATCAGCTGGCATGTCTGTTAAAGTGTATTTACCGTCCATGTCCGTTATTGTTCCAATGGTAGATCCTTTCAATACGACCGTGGCACCAGGTATTGGTATACCGGATTTATCTTTTACAACTCCGGAAACATCTGATTTTTGCTGAGCTTTTACTCCTGTTTCGCTCCCTTTCAGAATAATCTGTCTGCCAACGATCTCATAAGAGATGTCTGAACCACTAAAGAGATTATTCAAAATCTCTTGAATTGACGCGTCTTTAACGTCTATTGTAACATTTGTGCCCAAGTCAATTTCCTCATTGTAGAAGAAACGGTATTTGGACTGATCCTCAATCCGTTGAAGCAGATTGACGATTTTTTCATTTTTACTTTCTAAACTGTACGTGGTTTGTGAGTAGAGGTCAGAAGCCAAACTGCTTAAAACTGTGAATAGCAGTAATGCAATTGTTAGTTTCATTCGCCTTAGGATTTGGGAAATTATGGGCATAACATCCCCATAACATCGTTTTTTTTTCATAATTTTACGTTTAGATGTTAGTAATTTGGTTTAATCAAGTTATTGACGAAAAGGCAGGATGGTCCAGATCCTGTCTTTTCATTTCCACAGAAATTAGACTCGACTCATAATCTTTAAGTTTTTCGTGATTTTATCATAAGTGTATTTTATAGGTTTTGTTTTATCAATCAGTAACATGACTTCCTCTATTGATTCATCTACTATTTTCCCGGTAAAACGGATTGGAGCCAGAGTTTCTTCCAGTG
>QKCF01000042.1 GCA_003246935.1 Sunxiuqinia sp.
GGATGAAGATGATTTGTTGGTTTTCTACCCGGAAACAAGGACGGAATATGATGCAATTCTAGCTTCCATTAAAGATGCTGATTTAGAGCTGGTCTTACCTAAGAATCCGTATTGGATTGAACATGGCATTTGTATTCTGGATCCCGATGGTTTTCGGGTGATGATTAGCCGCCAGCGGGTGAAGAGTTAGAGTTTGCCCTCGAAGTATAGTTGGGAAAGGGATGTCATCTTTCGAAAGATGACATCCCTTTTGGATTAAAATTCGATTTTTATGGCATAGTCCACAGGAACAGCTTTCCCGCGTTGTTTGCCAGGCTTCCAGTTTTCTTGCTGTTTGACCAGGTAGACCGCTGTTTCGTCAACATGTTTTAGCTTACTACTTTTCAAAATTTTGTAAGCGGAAGTGCTTCCGTCGGCTAAAACGGTAAACCCAATTGTTACTTCTCCTTTTAGACCTGGATTTTGGGATTTTGCTTTTTCTGTCTCATCGTGTATAAATTTGGAGAATCCATAGCTGCCACCGGGATATTGAGGCATATCTTCAACAATAATAAATACCGGTTCTCCGTCTTTTGTTTTCATTTCATCTGGTACAGGAGGCGGAGGAGGTGGTGGAATATCGCCTTCATGATATTCGGTGGAAATAGCAGTGACTGCTCTCTCCATGACAAATTTCAAGGTAACCGATTTTTCTGTTGATTTTTCTTTTTGTTCGATGCTAATCGTGTTTTCTTTCGTTTCGTACCCTACGAACGAAGCATCGAACCCCCTAGAATTCTCAGGAACTGTTAGTTGAAACTTACCATCCATGTCGGCAACAGTACCTGTTGTAGTGCCTCGCATAACAATCGAAGCACCTGGGAGAGGTTCTCCTTTTTCGTCTACTACAATGCCCGTTATTACGATTTGTTTTTTAGTAGTGACTGCCAGAGAGGTGTTTTGAGTCTCTAGCTCTTGCGTCTTTCCTTGTGTTTTGTATTCCGGTTTTGCAAATGCAAATAGAAGACCTGCTACAACAGGGAAAAGCAATCCGAAACGCAGCAATTGCTTTCGCGATGTTTTTTGTTTTTTCATCATGTTTAAACGGGTTGGGCCAAGGGCAAAGTTCAGGTTGTTCGATAAGCCGAGCACCTGCATGCCCATCAGCTGATTAACTAATAAAAGCTGATACCTGGCAGGTGATTGGCCCCGGCAAAGTACACCATGATCGGCCAGGTATTCGTGATTTTGTTTAATGGCCTGTTCCAGTAGCCAGCTTATGGGGTTAAACCAAAAGGCCAGCGTGAACAGTTCTATAACGAGCAGGTCAATCCAGTGTCGCTCGCGAATGTGCACTTCTTCGTGAGCCAGGATGACATCCAAATCTTCCTGCTTGTGATATTCAGGATGAATGAAAATATGGTTGAAAAAGGAGAAGGGAACCGAAAAGTGCCGGTTCTCGACAATCGGGTAGCTGCCGGTTCTTTCTTTTTTATGGGTTAAGATCAATCGGATGGGTTTAATGCTTTGCAGCAACAGGCGCATGGCCAGCAAAAACAAACCGGTGGCATAAACTGCAATTAGTACCGACGACCAGCTCAATCCATTGTCGGCGGGCAGTAATTGGTCATCGGGAATTGGGTTGCTTGCCTTGAAAAGTTCGCCCCAATCTTCGGTTTGTGCCGGAGCGCTGCCTTTGACTAACACGGTATACTGCAGCGGGAAAACCGCAAACAAAACCGGCAGCAGGATGGCTGCCAATAAGTATACCCGGTTTAGTCGGAAGAAGGTCGTTTGGCGCAACAGCAGGGCATAGAAGGCATAAAATAGTGCGCTCCCAATGCTGACACGAAGGATGAGTTGCAGGGTTGTCTCCATACTTAGTTCTTATTTTTTTTGCTGTTTTCTGAGATGAAACCTTATCAAAAATATTTTCTAAAATTCAATCCTCACGGCATAATCCACCGGAACAGCTTTGCCTCGCTGTCTGCCGGGCGTCCAGTCTTCCATGCCTTTGACGATGGCTGCCGCATATTGTGTTAGTTTTTCTACTCCGCTACCTTTCAGTATTTGAAGGTTTGTTACAGATCCGTTTTCACTCACGGTAAATCCGATTACAGGATTGAAGTGCTTTGGGGTGAAGTCATCGTTGTATGTAGTCATGTACTTTTTTGTTTGTTCTTGAATATATTCAGCCAAAGCTTGGTGCCCGCCTGGGTATTGTGGCATTTCTTCAACGACGACAAATACTTCGTCTCTAAGTGATGTTTGCTTGTCGTCAGGAATGGGGGGAGGAGGCACGTCGCTTTTGCTTACTTCAGTTGAGATGTAAGTTCGGCTTCTGCTCATTTTAACATCAATGTTTGTAATACCATTCTTACCTTTCAAAGATGAACTTGTTTCCTTTTCATAACCAACATATGAAAAAATTAGGGAAGCAGCATCAAGGTCAGGCATTTTAACAGACAAACCAAATTTGAGGAGAGGATCGTCGATTTTTTTATTGACAAATATTTCTGTTCCTGCCGGTAGTTCAAGTTTGAATTTTCCGTCAGAATCAGCGATAGTTCCAATTGTTGTGCCTTGAATGATGATGGAAGCACCAGGCATAGGAATATTAAATTCATTTTCAACAGTACCAGTTAAGACAACATTGTTTTCATTCAATTCCATCTGTAGTAGAGTACTATTGATTGGATGTGAGACTTGCTGCAGTTTATACTCCGGTTGTGCAAAAGCAAATAACAAGACGGCAACGACAGGCAGGATTAAAGCGAAACGCAGGAGCTGTTTTCGCGATGTTTTTTTTTGTTTCATCATGTTTAAGCGGGTTGGGCCAAGGGCAAAGTTCAGGTTGTTCGATGCAAAGTTCAGGTTGTTCGATAAGCCGAGCACCTGCATGCCCATCAGCTGATTAACTAATAAAAGCTGATACCTGGCGGGTGATTGGCCCCGGGAAAGTACACCTCGATCGGCCAGGTATTCGTGGTTTTGTTTAATGGCCTGTTCCAATAGCCAGCTAATGGGGTTGAACCAAAAGACCAGCGTGAACAGTTCTATAACGAGTAAGTCGATCCAGTGCCGCTCGCGAATGTGCACTTCTTCGTGAGCCAGAATGACATCCAGATCTTCTTGCCTGTGATAGTCAGGATGAATGAAAATATGGTTAAAAAAGGAGAAGGGAACCGGATAGTGCTTATTCTTCACAATTGGGTAAGTGCTTTCCTTTTCTTGTTTGTTTTTAAGAATGAGATGGATCGGCTTGATACTTTGTAATAAAAGCCTTAGTCCGAGCAACAGCAAGCCGGTGCAATAAATAGCAAGTAGAATTAAAGACCAGTTTACACCTGTATCATCAGGCAGGCTTGGAAGGTCGCTAACTGCTTGTGTTTGTCCGAACAGATCGGTTAGGTTCTCAGTTTGCGGTGTGGGTGACCCCGGTACCAATACGGTGTATCGTAGTGGAAACAGCGCAAAGAGAAGCGGTAGCAAAACAGCAGCCAGCAGGTAAATTCGGTTCAGCCGAAGGAAGGTGGTTTTACGTAGCATCAGCATATAGAAGGCATAAAAGAGTGCGCTCCCAATGCTGATACGAATGATAAGTTGCAGTAGTGTTTCCATATTAGTCTACGGTTTGGTCCGGTTTCTGCATTTCCTGTTCGGCCTCTTTCAAAATGGCTTCGAGGTCAGCCAGATCCAGTTGGTTCTCCCGAGCAAAAAAGGTGGCCATTTTCGGGAACGAACCGTTGAAGTAGTTCTTCAGCAAAGAGCTGAATTGAAATTTGGTGTATTCCGCTTTACTGACTTCTGGGAAAAACAGGTTGGTATTTCCGATTTTCTTTCTTCCAACAAAACCTTTCTTTTCCAAAACCGAAAGAACGGTTGCAACGGTTGTATAAGCAGGTTTGGGAGTATCAAATTGTTCCACCACATCTTTTACAACAGTCTCTTTCAGTTTCCAAACATATTGCATCACTTGTTCTTCTGCTTTGGTCAATTGAATCAGTTCCATCCGTATAAATTTAAATTCTACTACAAATATAGTAGAAGTATTTTGAATTTGTACTATGTTTTTAGAAAATATACTATAAAAATAGTAGGTGTGATTAGTTCTATTGATATGCAATTATTTATGCTACTAGATTTCGCCGAGAATTTCTTTGGATTTGACTACTGAGATCACTTTTTCGAAGCTAATGCTCAACTTGTTGTTCTTTTCTTTCATGCGGCATTTATTCGGATTATGCTGAACATAGCTCAA
>QKCF01000078.1 GCA_003246935.1 Sunxiuqinia sp.
CCCTCAAAATCACCTTCGGATTTAATCCGTTGAATCTCTTTCAGCAACTGCCCAAACAAGTCACGCAGCTTACTGTAGTTGTTGATCCGCACATAGGTTTTACTATCTTTTTTAACGAACTCAACAATCCCTTCTGTCTTTCCGTGCTCGTAGGCCCATTTCGAAATCAGCTGACGATTTCTCATATGTGATTCCTCGAGATCTTTTCCCAATTCAATCCGGGTCAGTTGTGTAATCAACCCGTTACGTAAGTATGCATCGTACTCGGCCTTTCCTGTCTCTACCGACGGAACAAGCCCCAACTCTAACAGCTTTGGATCCGAAATATAGTAAAGGGCGAACAAATCAGCCCGTGTCTCCTCTATCGTTGAATAGTAATTTTTCAAATCTTCCGGTTTCACTCCTTGTATCATCCGGCCCGAGCCATGCCCTAGGCACTCATGCAAGTCGGTATGCAGGTTGCCGGCTAACCGACCATATTGGCGAGCCCGGTTGACTTCTTCTTCCGAACCGGCAAATTCCTCCAACATTCCATTCCCCAGAGAATCCTGGAAATAGGCTTGCGTAATATTTTCAATTGTTACGGATTTGGATCCAAATTCCTCCCGAATCCACTCCGAGTTAGGCAGGTTAATACCAATTGGCGTCGCAGGGTAACAATCGCCGCCCAGCATCGCTACATTGATCACCTTGGCACTTACCCCTTTCACTTTCTCTTTCTTGTAGATGGCATCCACCGGCGAATTTGCCTCAAACCATCCGGCATTCTCTGATAGAATTCGGGCACGTTTACTACCTTCCAGATCTTTATAATTTACAATCGATTCCCAACTGGCCTTTATGCCCAGCGGATCGCCATATATCTCAATAAAGCCGTTTACAAAATCAACCAGCCCTTCATTCTCATTGGTCCAGACGATACTGTAATCATCAAAAAGCTTCAGATCTCCGGTCTCATAATAGGCAATGAGCTTAGCAATCACTTCAGCCTGTTGCTGATTCTCGGCAAACTCAGAAGCCTTCTTCAACCACAGGACGATCTGCTTAATCGCCTTTCCATATTTGCCGTTCACACACCAGATCTCTTCCGCCAGCTCACCATCCTCTTTTACCAGTGTCGAATTCAATCCGAATGACGGAGCATGTTTTCCACCTGCCTTGCGTTTCTCCTCGTAATATCGCTCAGCCTCCTCTTGCGAAACCTCCTGGTAGTAGTTCATGGCCGATGCTTTCAGCAAATCCTGATTACTATCCAAACTAATTCGTTTAGCTGCAGTTGTTGGATTGAAAATCACATCCAGAATCCGCGACAACTCGTCCTTAAATGCGATCGTGCTTAAATCTGCAGATTCAATCAATCCCTCAAACGCTTCGCGGCTCAATCCGGGAATAAATTTTTCGGTTGAATAATGATGATGAATGCCGTTTCCAAACCAAACCTGTTTCAGGTAAAGGTGAAAAGCAAGGAAATTGTCGGTATTACGATCACCATCGTATGTTTTATAAACAGTTTCAAGCAATAAGCGGACTTTCAAGTTCCACCGGTTGTTTTGATCGAATAAAATATCGCGACCACACAAGGCTGCTTGACTCAAATAGTAGATGTATTGCTTTTGCTTCAGGCTCAGGCTTTCAAAGCCAGGCAACTCATAACGCAATATCTTGATGTCTGCAAATTTTTCAACAAATACACTCATGATTGAAATGCTTTAATTTCTGGTTCTTTTCCTTGTTCCTGAACCTTATCTTACTTGTGAACCAATTTTTGACGGTATTCTTCTTCGATCAAATCCGAAGACTTTATGCTACGACGGAGCCAGCTCAACTTTATTTCAGCTTTCTCTTTTTCAGTCAGCCTCCATTCAATAGTCGGATCATTCCGTAATTTCCAGGTCAGATGATGCAAAATAACAGCTGCCGAAACCGAAATGTTGAAGCTTTCTGTAAAACCATGCATCGGAATTTTCAAAAACTCATCAGCTTCGTTCTTCACAACATCAGAAATTCCAGTTAATTCAGTTCCAAAAACGAAAGCTGCCTTTCCTTTTCTCAAATCAAAATCCTCCAGGTTGGTATCACCCTCGTGTGGAGTAGTTGCCACAATTCGGTAGCCCTGAGCGCGCAACTTTTTAATTGCCTCCAGACTGTTATCCTCGCTCTCGTTGTATCTCTTTACATCCAGCCACTTTGTTGAGCCCATGGCAACTTCTCGGTCAACCTCAAACGTATTACTGTTTTCAATGACATGTGCGTCCTGCAAACCGAAACAATCGACTGAGCGCATCGCTGCGCTGGCGTTCTGCGGCTGGAAAATATTCTCGAGAACAATCGTCAAATAGCGAGTTCGCTGTTCAAGAATACGGTCAAACAATTCATTACGATCGGTGGTGATAAATTCAGAAAGATAGTTAACTAGTTGAAAATCCATTTTAAAGAATAGCTTTTTGAACAGACAAAAATAAGAAAGGGAAGCTAAATAGCCTCCCTTTCGAATCTCTTTCTATCTAAAAAGTCTAGATCGCGTCTTCTAATTCGGCACCTGGTTTGAATTTTACAACTTTCTTTTCCGGAATTTCAATAGGTGCACCTGATTGTGGGTTTCTTCCTGTTCTGGCACTGCGAGTTGATACTGAGAATGATCCGAAACCGATTAAGGCAACGCGGTCACCATCCTTTAAAGCATCAGTTGTAGCTGCAATGAATGCATCAAGAGCTTTTTTTGAATCTGCCTTAGTCAAACCAGCCTTTTCAGAAATGGCGTCAATTAATTGAGCTTTGTTCATAGGAAAACATGTTTAGGGTTAAAAAATAAACTGATTACTATTATTTGTTTATTGACATA
>QKCF01000428.1 GCA_003246935.1 Sunxiuqinia sp.
ATCTTCGATATGATAGAGTGCGAACAAACCAACTATTGCATCATCTGTATTACTTACAAACTCGCGAATACTGCGATTCATACTTTGACTTTGAAAATCTCGTTTCGCCACCGTATTTATGAGATTCAAAGCATTACGCTTCTGGAAATAAATTCTTTCAAATGTAATCAAGGCTTGATTCTTATCCGAGCCCTCAATCTGCACATCGTCAAATAGCAGCTTTTGGTTATTCACCTCCACCGTAAGCTTTGTCGAATTAGACAAAAGCAGGTGCATAAAATTGCGAGTCGAGTCGGTCGAAAACTCGAGCGCAAACAAACTATTGCGAACCAGATACAATCGGTAGAAGCGAGGATCGTCGGGCAGGTCGTTACCTGTTAATGAAAAACTGCCATCAGGGAAAATTGTCGCTTCATTGATCATGAACTCGGGAGAAGCAACAAATAAATTTTCAGGAGATTGAATGGAAGCCAAGTAAATTTTGGGCTGCCACTGATCAGATATATTGATTTTGCCCTCAATTTGATAAGCAAACGAGCTGAAGCTCAAAAAAAGAAATACTAAGGGAATCAGTGTTTTATGCATTACATATAGAGTTCTAGACCCCCTAAAAATAACAAATCCCGGACAAAAATGCCCGGGATTCACTTATTTAGAGTATTATTTCCTCCATGTTCTCATCGAAAAACTGATAATCGAGGAAGGTTAAAGCTGTAACCTCTTCGACTGCCACTTTTCTCATGAACTTCCAAGCCCATTTCCGACGCTGAGACATAAAGCCTTTAGTCAGATAGGCTGCTACATAAGGATGAACCTTAATCGTCAATTTCTTCTTATTTAAATCTTTGAAGATGTAATTGACTTTATTTTCCAGTTCATCAGTAAAGAGAATCGTCGGTGTCACCTTACCAGTCCCTTTACATGTAGGACAAACTTCAGCGGTCTCTACATGTTCTTCGGGGCGTACCCGTTGGCGGGTGATCTGCATCAAACAAAACTTGCTCAATGGCAAAATGTTGTGTTTGGTTCGATCAACGGCCATCACCTCCTTCATGCGTTCATAAACCTTTTGTCGGTTTTCGGAACTATGCATATCGATAAAGTCGATAACAATAATTCCACCCATGTCTCTCAACCTCACTTGTCGTGCTATCTCTTCGGCTGCAGCTAAGTTCACTTCCAGAGCATTGGTTTCCTGATCAACACCAGCTTTTGAACGGTTTCCACTATTTACATCGATGACGTGGAAAGCCTCTGTGTGTTCTATAATCAGGTATGCTCCGCTTTTAAACGAAACTGTTTTCCCGAATGACGACTTAATTTGCTTCTCAACCCCGAAATGATCAAAAACTGGTTGTCCACCTTTGTACAACTTGACAATTTTTTTCTTCTCCGGGTCGATTGTTCCAAGGTACTCTGCTAACTCATCGGCTACTTCAGCATCATTAACAATAATGTTATTGAAGTTTGGGTTATAAATATCTCTCAACAGAGCCGTTGTCCGATCCATTTCCCCGATCACTAGAGATGGTGCTGTTGCTTTTTTGAGTTTTTGAAACATCGTTTCAAACTTGGCAACCAGTTTCTTCAGTTCCTGGTCTAACTCAGCAACTCGTTTCCCTTCGGAAACTGTTCGGACAATCACACCATATTTCTTCGGCCTAATGCTTTGTATCAGCTTTTTCAGCCTGTTTTTTTCTTCGGTTGAGCCTATTTTCTGCGAAACACTAACTTTTTCGCTAAAAGGCATCAACACTAAATTTCTTCCCGCTATCGAAAGTTCTGATGTTAGTCGGGGGCCTTTTGTTGAGATTGGTTCTTTTGCGATTTGAACCAAAATATTCTGGCCAGCTTTTAACACCTCCGTAATTTTACCCTCCTTATTAATATCGGGTTCGGAGTGAATTTTGGATACCGAAGAAATACGGTTTTTCTTTGAACTGGCAACTTTCAAAAACTTGTTAAGTGTTGAAAATTGCGGGCCCATGTCGAGATAATGCAAAAATGCATCCTTTTCATAACCAACGTCGATGAAAGCAGCATTTAAGCTCGGCATAATTTTTTTGACTTTACCTAAATAGATATCGCCAACTGCAAATTTTGCTCCGCTTTTTTCCCTTGTTAGCTCAACTAAGCGTTTGTTGTCTAATAAGGCAATAACGACTTCCGAGGGAGTGACATCAATAATTAGATCGCTACTCACAACGTTTTTTTAATTTTAGATAGCTCGCACGTAAAATGCGACTCATAAAACAGATTAAACCTAAAGCACTTAGCACTTTAGGTTTAACCAACAGCAAAACAGCTTTACCTAAAGTAAAACTTATTTCTTCTTCTTATGTCTGTTTTTACGAAGTCTTTTCTTACGCTTGTGCGTAGCCATCTTGTGTCTTTTTCTTTTTTTTCCGCTTGGCATAACTTTATTTTTTAACTTGGTCTTTAACTTGAGATACGAACGTTTTAGCAGGCTTGAAACTAGGAATAAAATGTTCCGGGATAATGATAGTTGTGTTTCTCGAAATATTGCGTGCAGTTTTTTCTGCTCTCTTCTTAACTATGAAACTTCCGAAACCACGCAAGTAAACGTTTCTTCCTTCTGTCAAAGAATCCTTTACAGTTTCCATGAAAGCTTCCACAGCCTTTTGCACTGTTACCTTTTCAATGCCAGTGTTCTTGCTAATTTCATTAACAATATCTGCTTTAGTCATCTCTAAAATTATTTAGTTTTCAATAAATTATAAAATCGGGTCAAATGGTGTGCAAAAATAAAAATTATTTGAGAACTAGAAACAAATGAATTGAATTATTTTTGCAATTCACGTAGATTCTAAATAGTTATGG
>QKCF01000460.1 GCA_003246935.1 Sunxiuqinia sp.
GGTTGGTAACTTCTTTCAATCAATCGGCAAAGCTAAAATTGCAACGTTACTAACACTGCTGCGTCAGGTGATCGTGTTGATTCCATTGCTGTTCATTCTTCCCAACTTCTGGGAGCTGGATGGCATCTGGGTTTCGATGCCAATTTCCGATTTCTGTTCAGCTGCAATTGTCCTCTATTTTATTCGCAGGGAATGGATCCGGTTATCTGTTCCCGTTGAAGAAATCTAACTGGTAAACTGCAGCTCGCTCAAGCTGTAATAGAGACCCGCTGTATCTTCTACCAGTTGTTGGTGTGTTCCCTTTTGGATGATTTGCCCCTGCTCCAGAACCAAAATCTGATCAGCCTGTCGGATGGTTGACAAGCGGTGAGCGATGACGACCGATGTGCGGCCTCGCATGAGTTTTTCCAACGCTTCCTGTACCTGGCGTTCCGATTCGGAGTCCAAAGCCGATGTTGCTTCATCCAGAATCAAAATCCTCGGATTTTTCAGCATGGCTCGTGCAATAGCAATCCGTTGACGCTGGCCTCCCGATAGCTGAATGCCCCGTTCACCAACGATCGTATCCAGTCTGTTCGTGGTTGCTTCGATAAACTGCCATGCATTGGCATTGCGGGCAGCTTCAATAATTTCCTCTTCGCTGGCATCGTGATGACCATAGGCGATGTTTTCGCGGATGGTACCCCCAAACAGGAATACATCCTGCGGAACAACTGCAATCTGTTGGCGCAATTCAGTCAGCGGGATGTCGCGCATATCTTTCCCGTCAAACAGAATTTGTCCGGCTGATACTTCATAAAAGTGCAGCAGCAGGTTGACGATTGTCGATTTTCCGGCACCACTTGGCCCAACCAGAGCAATCTGTTGGTTGGCTTCAATTTTGACCGATATATTGCGAAGAACGTCAGTTTCTTCGCGGTTCGGGTAGCGGAAACTCACCTCTTTGAATTCAATATTACCGTTTAATAAGTTTTTCGGAGCAATCACTTTTTGCGGTTCAACGGCTTCGATGGGCTCGTCCAGAATTTCAAATAAGTTTTCGGTGGCGCCAATAGCTTTCTGCAAACGCGCATAAACATCGGCCAAGCCGCCCATCATTCCTGCAATGAAAGCACTGTACAGAACAAACGAGAATAGTTGTCCCGCGTCAATTTGTCCTGTTGAGATAAGGATTGTTCCGCGCCAGATTACAGCAACCATAGCCCCAAACATGCCCACAATCATGAAGGCTGAAAACCACGAGCGATACCATCCACCTTTGATTCCGGTTTGGGCAACGTCGTTTGTCTTTGCCGAGTAACGGCCGATTTCGAAAAACTCGTTGGCATAGGCTTTCACATTTTGAACGCCCTGAAGCGTTTCCTCCACGATGGTATTCGACTCGGCAACGCCCTGTTGCACTTTCTTGGAAAATCCCTTGATGAAGCGCCCAAAGATGATGGCAATAATGACAACCACCGGCAGCACCATCAACATAAAGAGCGTGAGTTTCGCTGAAATGAAAAACAGGAAGATGATACCTCCGATGATGATCAACACGGTGCGTAAAAAGTCGGCTACCGTCGAGGTCAAGGTATCTTCGAGTAAGGAGATATCTGATGAAATCCGGCTGTTCAATTCACCTACGCGCCGCTTTAAAAAGAAGCTCATGGGCAGGCGGATTAAATGGCTATAGGTATGTTGTCGAATTGCCGCCAGGGTTTTTGAAGTTACCCGAACAAACATGTTGGTGCGGATAAAACTGGAGATGGCTTGCATAACCAATACGGCAGCCAACACCAGCATAACCTGGTTGATTTTGTGTTGCGATTCGCTGGTTGTGCCGAGGTGAACCAGGATGCCAAGTAGCCTTGGAAACGCTAAAGTTGCAGCACTGGTTACCAACAGGAAAAACAGTCCGATATAAAATTCGAACCGGTATGGCTTCATGAATCGGTAAAGTCGTAATGTTTTCTTCAGAGATTCACGGGTGATTCGTTGTCGTTTTTTCTTAGTCATGACTTTTCGTCTGCGTAATGGGTGATTTTTCTTCCTTCCAAACACACAAAAGTGAGATATGTTTACAGCCCTTTCCCCCAAATTGGCTAGGGACAGTCCAAATACCCCAAGGACTGCTCAAACTGCCTCGGGGACGGTCGACCTTGCTCAGGGACTGCGAGAAATTGCTCCGGGGACGGTCAACTATCCTCATGAAGCGGGTCAAAGTTCACAGGGGACGCTGAAATTCCTGCGGGGACGCTTCAGGTTGCTAATGGGATCAAAGAAACTGCTCATGGGACGGTCAACTTCTTCAGGGACGGGGCAAAGCTCCCCGGGGAGGGTCAAACATGCTCGGGGGCCGCGTCAACCGGGCGCTTCAGTCTTCAAAGCATTTAGCATTTAGCATTCAATGCATAGTGCTGTAAGGGGAGGGAAGCCTTCCTCCGGGCAAGGTCAGAATCAAGGTGGATATGTCCAGCAAGGCTATGGACAAGGAAATCATAGCTATTTCCTAAGAAATATATTTGCCGGGATAGGAAATAGTTATGCTGGACAAGGTCAGAATCACGGTGGACATGTCCAGCAAGGCTGTGGATAAGGAAATCATAGCTATTTCCTAAGACATATATTTGCCGGGATAGGAAATATCTATGATGGACAAGGTCAGAAGAGTTCCGGACTATGACCTATAGTGACAAACTAAAGCTTTCTTATTAGCTCAATTTGTTTTTGTAATCTTCGTAACCGAATTTCCGAACAAGTTGAAAATCACCGTCAGATTTTATGATCCCAATGGACGGATGCTGTACCCCGTTGAAGACGGTTGTTTTCACCATGGTGTAGTGGATCATGTCCTCGAGGCCAATCTGCAGTGCTTCGTTGAACGACCAGTAACCGTAATAGTCACCGCTGAGGCAGGTGTTCCCGCCCATGCGGTAGGTTGGTTTACCATCAACCGGGCCAACAGCTGCGTGGCGGATGCGCGGTTGGTAAGGCATCTCCAAACAGTCGGGCATGTGTGCTGCAAACGAAACATTCAGCATCGCCGTTTTGATGCCTTTGTTTTCAACCAAATCCAAAACTGTTGCTTTCAGGAAGCCTGTCTCCCAAGCGAAAGCACTTCCCGGTTCCATAATAATATGCAGGTTGGGGTAGCGGCTTTGCAAACCTTTCAGAAGTTCAATCAGGTGTTCTACATTGTAGCCTTTGCGGGTCATCAGGTGTCCGCCGCCCATGTTCAGCCATTTCACCTGCTTCAGGAATTTGCCAAACTTGGCTTCAACAGCAGCCAGCGTTTTTTCGAGGTCGGTTGAATACGATTCACACAACGTATGAAAGTGTAGGCCGTCGATGCCGGCAGGTAGTTCGTCGCCAATTTGCTCGGCAATAACACCCAGGCGTGAACCCGGAGCGCAGGGATTGTATAGTTCGGTTTCCACTTCGGAAAACTCGGGATTAACACGCAATGCCACCGAAATCTTTTTACCCGATGCCTGGATCATGGGGTAGAAGCGTTCGTATTGGCTCAGCGAGTTAAAGGTAATGTGGCTCGAAAGTTGAATGATTTCGGGGAAAGTTTCCATGTCGTACACCGGGGCATAGGTGTGTGCTTCGGTTTTCATTTCCTCGTAACACAGCTTCACTTCGTGGAGTGAGCTTGCTGTAGCCCCTGAAATATATTCGCGA
>QKCF01000248.1 GCA_003246935.1 Sunxiuqinia sp.
GTGCATGCTTGCTGGCAGGATGAAAATATTCGCATCTTAAAAGAGGCTTTCTATGAGAACCCAAAGCTGAAGAAAAAACAACTAAAACTCATCGGTCGAAATCATAACGTTTTGGCAAAAGCTTTTTGGGAGACTTGTAAAGGAATCGATTATCAATTGCCAAATGATTTGTTGATTTTCGATAAAGAGGGACGTGCTCACCGATCGTTTCGTTCGCGTTGGTGGGAGAATCCTATGGGAATGACTTTTCGAGGATTATCTTTCGAAAGTCGCTTTGAATTGCCCGATTATCAAATTCCGCCTGAGATTAATGTTCATCGTGATCCATATCCGGATTCAGCTCCCATTGTTTTCTTTGGGCATTACTGCATGCGCGACGGATCCAATCTGGTAAAACCGAATATTTGTTGCCTCGATTCGTGTGTGAGTAGGAAGGGAAAACTCACGGCTTATAGGTGGAGTGGGGAGAAGACTCTTATTGCTGAAAATTTTGTGCAATAATTATTCTTTCGATTGCTTCTGAAAATAAAGTGGTTATTCAATTTGTAAAAAAAGCAAGCTTATTTTTTATCTAAAATTTTATCGGCGGCTATTGCAGACAAAAAAAGAAACTCTATATTTGCAGAGCCTTTTGAGAAACGGATTTCAGGAGGTAAGTTCTCTGAAAAAGTGCTTTTAAAATCGACTAAGAAATCATCTAAATGGTGCGGTAGTTCAGCTGGTTAGAATATCGGCCTGTCACGCCGGGGGTCGCGGGTTCGAATCCCGTCCGCACCGCTTTTTTTTGATTTTTTAAACCAAATATTGGTGCGGTAGTTCAGCTGGTTAGAATATCGGCCTGTCACGCCGGGGGTCGCGGGTTCGAATCCCGTCCGCACCGCATATCGATGATTAAAAGCACTTACTGGTGCGGTAGTTCAGCTGGTTAGAATATCGGCCTGTCACGCCGGGGGTCGCGGGTTCGAATCCCGTCCGCACCGCAAGAGCTTATCTCGAATGAGGTAAGCTCTTTTTTTATATAATTTTTAGGAATCCGGAACTATTGCGATATTATATTGACGGATCGAATGAATAATGGAGTAGGCATAAAAAAACCACCCCAAAGGATGGCTTCTGCAATTAAATTATCGACTTACTTATTCTGTCTTTTTCGATTGGAACAGATAGCCTATCACCAGACCAATTCCCCCAAACAGGAAAATCATCGATACGTAGGCTGGGCCTTCCTCCATTCCTGCTCCGTTTGTAAGCAGGTTACCGAAGAGTACGCCTAGTGCAACGCCAATAAACAGCAAACCTGCTTTCAGTGTAAAGAACATTGTATTGGGAGCTTTTGTCTTAAAAAGAGTCGGATCGGCTCCTTTTTCAATCATTGCCATTCGCTCTTTATTTCGTGTTGAAATATAGATATAGAATGTTGCGAATACGAAGGCAAAGAAACTAATCGGGATTAAGATGTCTTCTAACATGGCTTTCTATTTTTTGATGGTTAATATTTTCAAATTCGTCCTTATGACGCAGCTGGCTTATTTTGGTTACAACTATCGTGAATTATTTCACAGAGCATATTTTCATAAATAATTTTGTAACCAAGTTGATAGATAGGCGTCATATCGGGTGTATGAATCAACCGGATGACAGTTTTTACATAGCCAAGGTTCTTGAGGGCGACGTGGCGTCGTTTTCGTACCTGGTCGATCAGTACCAGGATATGGTTTACGGACTGGCATTAAAAATGCTTCGTAACGAGGAGGACGCCGAAGAGATGGCTCAGGATAGCTTTGTGAAAGCTTATCGTTCTTTGACTTCGTATCGGCAGCAGTCCAAGTTCTCAACCTGGTTATATCGTATCACGTACAATGGTTGCATAAGTTTGATGCGGAAGCGGAAACTCGAAGTGCGGTCGATGGATGAGCAGCAATTGTCGGATCGGGATGAAGCCCGGTTAAACGACCAACTGATGGAAATGGATAAGGCACTGGTTGAAAAGTTACTTCAGGAAGCCATGGAAAAGCTTCCCGAATTGGAGCAAGTTCTAATCACCTTATACTATTATGAAGAACAGAAAGTGGAGGAGATAAGCCATATAACGGGTTTAACAGAGAGCAATGTAAAGGTGAAAATTCACCGGGCCCGTAAAAAAATGTACGATCTGTTGCATCAAAGTTATGAGGAAGGTATTTTTAATACGGTTTAAAAAAGAGGATCATGGACAACCAAGATAAACAATTCAGGGAGTTAATGCAGAATTACCGTCCGCAGCGTGCGCCAGTCAATTTTTCGAAACGGGTGATGGATCAGATTCACGCGCTACCGAAAATTGAATACAAGCCTGTATTCGGGAAATGGTTTTTAACGGTTTTCCTGAGTGTATTGGCTGGCTTTGTTGCAGTGGTGTTGTTATTGGGTGGGGGCGGTGATGCTGCGAGGCAAACGCCGGGCTTATTGGATAAATTACCCAAGGCCGAATTGGAAGTGTTTAATGAAGCTAACCGAAGCTTTATTGGCTGGTTCGAACAGCTGCCTTCGGTTTTACTCTTTGCATTGATGGGCATTGCTGTTCTATTGATTCTGGATCAACTACTGACAAGAAGGTTAAAACATCGAAAATTATAAAAATGAAGAGCGGCTTCGAATGAAGTCGCTCTTTTTTATGCTGTGTGTTAGAATGGCAAATCGTCGCCTTCGGCAGGTTCTGGCGGAACATCGTCCATTGAGAATGGCGGAGGTACTGCACCTGCTTCGCCACTTACTGTATCAATTTTCCACGCATTAATGTTGTGATACCAACGACCGTTAAATTCGCGGCTTTCAACATCAAAAGAAACGTTA
>QKCF01000096.1 GCA_003246935.1 Sunxiuqinia sp.
AACTGTTGAACGCCTGGTCTGCCTGCGCAATTAACTCGTCATACTGACTTCGTGTTTGCTGTTGTGCCAGCAATTTTCTGCTTTCGGCTAAGCGGTTGGTTGCTGCCGGATCGTTGGCTTTTATGCTTAAAGCTCCCTGGTAGGCTGTAATCGCATTGGCATAGTTTTGGGCATCGAATGCCGAGTTTCCTTGCTGCATAAAAGCCTGGTATTGCTCTTCTGCCGCAGCCTTGTCGGCCAGCAAGGCGTCAATCTTTTGAATCTGTTCCTTTGGATAAGTCTCTTCAGGTTTTAAGTTTGATGCCTGTTGGTAGTTGTTGCGGGCAGGGGTGAGCTGTTGGGTAGAGAAAGCCTGGTCTGCCATCGCAATTAAGTCATTGTATTGTTTATCCAAATCCTGCTGAGCCAATATTCGGTCGATCTCTGCAATCCGGTTTTGTGCTTTCTCGCTGGTTGGAACCAAGGTTAGTGCCTGCTGATAAATTGGTTTGGCAGCGGTGTATTGCTGACGGTCGAACGCTGCATCAGCTTTTGTCATCAGTTCGTCAAACTGCGCATTCAAAGCCAGCTGATCGTCTATTTTGCGGATTTGTTCCTTCGGGTAAATTTCTTCCGGAATCAACTTGAGTGCATTCTGATACAGTCCTTTTGCCTGGGGCAGTTGTGAGCTGTTAAATGTTTGATCCGCTTGAGCAATCAACTCGTTGTACTGACTTCGTGTTTGTTGTTCTGCCAGCAATTTCTGGCTTTCAGCCAGTCGGTTGGTGGCTGCGGGATCATTGGCTTTTACGCTTAGCGCTCCCTGGTATGCTGTAATGGCATTCGGATAGTTTTGAGCATCGAAGGCCGAGTTTCCTTGCTGCATGAAAGCTTGGTATTGCTCTTCCAGAGCTGCTTGGTCAGCAAGTTTTTGGAGTTCTGTATTGATTCTCGCAATCTGGTCTTGGGGATATTTCTCTTGCGGCTTCAGCGTTAGAGCTTTCTGATAATCGCCTCTTGCAGCAATGTATTGTTGAGCATTGAACGCCTGATCTGCTGAAGCGATTGCTGCTGCGTATTGATCGTCGAGTGCCTGTGCTGCCAAAATCTGGTCGATTTCGGCGATTCGGCTTTTCGAGAGTTCATGGTCTGCCTGAAGTGCCAATACCTGCTGATATTTTGTTTTGGCGTTCACATATTCCTTTCGGGTGAAGCTGGTGTTTGCTTCTGCCAGTAGTTGATCGAGTTGTTGATTGAATTGAATCCGTCGATCAATTTCGGCGATGCGATCCTTCGGATGCTGTTCGTTGGGCTTTACATCTAATGCTTGCATGTATGTGCTCCGTGCAGTTGGCAGTTGTTCTTTTGCGAACTGGTCGTCGGCGAGCGCAATCAGGGAGGCATATTTTTCATTATCTGCTAACTGTTGCATGGCCGCTTCTGTTGCACGAATACGTTCTTGTGCCGGTTCGTCGCCCGGTTTCAAACTTAAAGCTTCCTTGAAAGCGGTTAGCGCAGCAGGATAGGCAGCTGTCCTGAATGAATTATTACCTCGAGCCATAGCTGCGGCATATTGCTCTTCAATAGCTTTCATTTCAGCCAGTCGTGCTAGTTCTTCGTCAATCTTTTTGATCTGGTCGCGTGGGTATTGTGAGTCGCGCGGACGCATATCAATAGCTTGTTGGTACAAACCTTTGGCCTGATTGTACACTTGCGTGTTGTAAGCCTGATCGGCTCGGGCAATCAAGTCGTTGTATTCCATGTTGCCCAATTTCTCTTTCAAAAGCTTCCGCGATTCATCGATGCGATCGGTAGCGTATTTGTCTTTTGCTTTAAATTCCAACGCCTTTTGGTAGGATCCGATAGCTTCGTTGTATTGGGTCGCATCGAACTGTGCATCGCCGGCTTTTATGGCCGCCAGGTAGTTTTGTTCGGTTTCTTCAGCCAACTTAAGAGCTGCCATCAAATCCTCGATTTCAGCAATGCGGTCTTTCGGGTAAGGGCGGTCGCTGAAGATCATCAAGGCATCCCTGAATTTGCCAATCGCTCCTTCATAATTTTTCTTGTGGTACAAACCGTCGGCTTCAGCAATGGCTTTGTCGTACTGACGCTCCATTTCTGCCAGTTCCTGTTCGTTTGCCCTGCCAATGCTTCTGCTTTCGTTGGCTAAAGCATTACGCTCGGCTTCTGCTGCCTGAATTTGCTCGCGCAGTTGCGAATCCGACAAGTAAATCTCTGCATCAAAGTTGTCAATCTGCGAATTGTAGAAAACACGTGCAACCGGCTTCACTGTAAAAGAGCGGTCGATGATATCGGTTTCTTTGAAAAAATTAAGCTCGAAAGGGTAAGGAGGGAATTTATTGTTGCGCTGCAAAACTTCGGTGGGCACGTAAGTTGAAATGATAATAATCTTCTGGAAAAAACCTGCGCGCTTAAACACCAAACGGTACTCGTGATTGTACTCAAAATCGTAGGAAAATCGTCCGTTTCGCGGAGGAGTCGTTAGATCAACCTGAGTTTGGTCTTTGTAAAGTGTGATGGTAGCATCTTCTATTTTACCATCATCAGAAGTTACCCGGCCTTCCACCGTAAACTTGATTTCGTCCTGTTGTGCAAATAGCAGGAAAACGACAACAATAGTTAATGCGGCTAAAAAGATTTTTTTCAGAGACATACAAGGTTTTATTTGAGAATATGATGTATGCGGTTTGTTGATAATTGCCGAATACTCAACAATAATAACTCACAAAGCATAGATATTATTTTTTAAGCCTAAAAACAAGTTTTTATTTTCTTGCTTTTACCAACTCACGAATTATTCCGTTATTTGAACTTTCTGCAAAAGGGGT
>QKCF01000222.1 GCA_003246935.1 Sunxiuqinia sp.
AGGTTGCTGACATCTTCCGTTGACATGTTCTCCGTTGATTTTCCGGCTACTTCCATGAAAACATCACCGGCTTTCAATCCCGCTTTTTGTGCCGGAAAGCCTTCGTAAGGTTCCGAAATGATGATTTGATCGCCATGTTTGCCAATAAGTGCGCCAATACCTGCATATTCGCCTGTTGTCATAAAACGGAAGTCTTCCATTTCCGACTCAGGGATGTAGGTCGTATAGGGATCAAGTGACTCGAGCATTTTATCAATGCTGGTCTTTACCAGATCATTCGGGTTAATTTCATCGACATAAAACAGGTTTAATTCCCGGACTAGTGTGTAATAGATATCCAGATTTTTGTCGATTTGAAATAATTTCTCGTCGCGGGTGAATGCGGTGAAAAGTACACCTACAGTCAATACCACGCCGAGGATTATTCCAATCTTTTTCTTCTTTGCTGTTTTCATTGAGCTCTTCAATTTTTATTGCTGTAAACTTTTTGATCTCGTACGGATGCCCTTATTCCGGACACACTTCAATCTAAACAAGCAGATGCATCCGATGTTTAATCATCGCTGTAAAACTGCGTGAATAGCAAATGTAATAAAGCTTGACGGAATTAAAGGTTTAGAGCTATTAGAATTCGTTAAATTATATTAAAAGGGGCTGGTGTAGCTTATCTGTTTCCATAAACGATCATTCGTTATAAGCATTCCGAAAATAAAAGTTAATTGGGGAGGGTAGGGTATTTGAGGACAAGTGCGGTATCGATCTGAGAAGTCGGAATGGAACAGCCTAGGGTTTCTCCGGAAGCTTTAGGGATATCGATTTTTGGATTGTATACACTTAAAATTACGATTATGAAATTAACAGGAATTCCAGGAAAATTGATGGTACTGGCCGCAATTTTGATGGCGGCTTCTTGTAATGAAGCTGATGTTTTGCCAACTGAAAGCGAAGTAGCCTTAAAGGGCGCAAACATCTCGAAAGGTGTTGGAGACAGACTGACCGAAGGTCAGGAGGGGATATTGCTTTTTATTTTTGAAGAAGAAAAGATGGCTCGCGATGTTTACCGAACTCTTTATGACAAGTGGGATGCGGCTGTCTTTGACAATATTATTCAGAGTGAACAGATGCATAAAGATGCAATCGAAAAATTGTTGGTAAACTACGGCATTGAATACACGGATGAGGATATTACGGGCGAGTTTGTCAACACTACTATACAAAACCTTTATGATAGTCTGACAGCTTCCGGTGAAACGTCGCTTGTAGCCGCATTGAACGTCGGCATGTTCATCGAGGACTTCGATATTGCAGATTTAAGTGAAAGTTTGGCGGAGTTTGACCAAAAGGATGTAACGAGCGCGCTGGGAAACCTGATTGAGGGGTCCAAAAATCATTTAAGGGCCTTTTATAACAACCAGCTGACGATTAATCCCGAATATAGCTATGATCCCGAATTTATTTCAGAAGAACTTTACATCGAAATTCTTGCAGCGACGGGACCAGGACGAAATGGACGCTAACTGAGAATTTAACAGCCCGATCCTTAGAAGCAGAAAGCCTGCCCGGTTTCCCGAACAGGCTTTCTTGATATTATTACAAGCGTTTAAATACAACAGAATCGCCAGGGCTTACTAATCCAGGGTTCTCCGGCATAAGCAATACCAATGCGGGGAGTGGCTTCCATCTGCGTTGGCACTGGCCCTTCCTCCAGCCAAAGACGTGTTGATGTTTCCAAATCCTCGCCGTAGAAACTTTTGTCGAGTTGTAATTCCCGGCCAACTTTACCGGGACCGTTGAATCCTTCAATCCCACGGATGAGAACCGCCGTACCTTCGTCAGCCTTGCCGCTTACAAAGTTCAGCATCCAGTACATGCCATAAATGAGGTAAATATACACCTTGCCACCCGCCTGAAACATCACCTCGGTACGGGCCGTGCGCCCTTTGTTGGTATGGCAGGCTTTATCTTCGATGCCGCAATAGGCTTCAGTTTCTGTAATCCGGTAACGTTGAATCCGGCCATCCGGAAACTGACGTACCAGGTATTGTCCCAAAAGTTTTTGGGCAACAAGGACAGTATCCTGTTGAAAGAAATCGGACTTAATGCGGTTCACGCTGGCGCTCATCTGTTGCTGTTTCCTGTGAAAATGTAAAAATAGAAATTAGCGGGGAATAAGTGTTCAGTAATCAGTCGCGGTGAGCAGAAGAAGGCTACAAGTGTAGAGCCACAAGGTCAAGAAATAGCTCGGAACTTGTCCCGAACTTGCTTCGGGAGGGTTTACAGATCAATAGGAGAAACGCTTTTCGTGATCCCTCAATGTTGCTCGGAGCACTGAGATTGCCGAGTCCTCCTGCGTCGTCCTCGCAATGACGGTAATAAGCCTTTGCCAAGAGTCAGAAAATCATCTCAGCGCCTTCTTGGCGTCCTTTGCAGTTAGATTTTAACGCAATGAACGCATTTTCCCGTAGGCGGGGTGGCGCAATCGAGGAAGCTATCGGTTATAGGGATCCTAGTTGGGATGGCCTTTTTTTATCAAGACCGAAATCAAACTGAAAGCTTAGTGCAAACGGGAAGTTCCGACGAAGGAGGAAATCACCCGTTGAACTTAGCTTTTAGGAAGATGCAGGTTGCAGATAAAAATCAGCCTTGACCTTTTTTGACTACTTTTTGGTGTTAAGACAAAAAAGTAGTTGGGGTTTGGGGCAACGCCCCATAACAATTTCCTTAGGTCGGTGGTGCAAATTGCCGGCATGAGGTTTCCTCGCAATGACGATCACAGGCTCCTCCCGTCATTGCGAGGAGGTACGACGAAGCAATCTCCCTGCACGAAGCAATCTCCCTGCACCTAATACGACACAATCTCCCAACTATCTCTTCCACCCAAAGAACGACTTCTTCGGTTCCGGCTTTGGTTGGTTTGGCGACAGCTGCTGGTAAATTTCGCCCCAAGAAGGGAGGCCACCCAGGTTGCGGTCGTCGATGTACCAATCGGCAACAATCTTCCGGCCGATGGTCAGGTCGTAATCTTCTTCCGGATAGTTCTTGTTGACCGCATAAAATTCCAAACCCCGTTTGCGGCAATACTCCACGGCTTCATCCAGCAGCTTGCCATGGCGCACCGTCCACAAAATTAAACGGGCACCTTCCTGCTTCAGGCGGATCAGCGTGTCAATCGCAAAGGGAATGTCCTTCCCGATTTTGGGATATTCGTGGGTGACAATTGTTCCGTCAAAATCTACTGCAATAATCGTCAGGTGTTTGCTTTGCGTTTATTAGTTCATCCGAACCGACTCATCAAAATAACCGGATGTCTGTCCGTAGTAAGCTTTGCCGTAGTAGCCGCTACCGTAACGGTAGGCATAACTTCC
>QKCF01000265.1 GCA_003246935.1 Sunxiuqinia sp.
TAAAATTTCTTCTTCGGAAAGCGTTTCTTTATAGAGCGCATTTAAGCGGGTACCAATCCTGTTTCCTCCCAAGTATAAATTATAGCGTCCGGGAGCTTTACCAATAAATCCAATTTCGGCCAAATACGGACGCCCACAACCATTTGGGCAACCTGTCATCCGGATGACTATTTCTTCCTTCAGCAAGCCGTGCCCATCCAGAATATCCTCGATCTTCGTCATCAAATCCGGCAAGTAACGCTCCGCCTCAGCAAACGCCAGGCTACATGTATTCAGTGCAACGCAGGCAATTGAATTTTGACGTAAGCCTGAAAGCTGAATTGGCCACACACCATATTTTCGTAAGATTGTTGCGACCTTTTCCTTTTCATCAGT
This sequence comes from Sunxiuqinia sp., assembly GCA_003246935.1. Classification (GTDB taxonomy): domain Bacteria; phylum Bacteroidota; class Bacteroidia; order Bacteroidales; family Prolixibacteraceae; genus Mangrovibacterium. The sequence goes on from QKCF01000265.1 coordinate 376, forward strand.
ATTCGCAATAATCAGGTTCTGATTTCCGGTAAGAATAAATTGTGCATCAACCGATTCAGCAACTTCACGAAGTGCTGTTTTTAATTTAAGGTTTTCAGTATCTTTTACCCGACCACCTTCAACAAACAGGTTCAGACTCCATTTACCATTCGTTCCTTTTACCCAACCGTAGCGATCTCCATTACGGATAAATTGATACTCGCGGGCCGGCTCTAATTCGTAGCCCAAATATTTATTCAACTCAACCTTGAACCAATCCAAACCAAGGCGGTCGATTGTGTATTTCAAACGCGCTTGCTTCCTGTTTTGACGGTTACCATTGTCCTTTTGAACCAAAACAACCTTCTCTGCCACGTCAATAGCCTTATCCGAAGTAACAAACCCAATTACATCACCCAATCTCGGATAAGTTTCCGGCACTCCGAAGGTTGTCCCAAAGCCACCACCAACCACTACGTTGTAGCCAACCAACTTCCCCTTCTCCTGAATGGCAATGAATCCCAAATCCTGCGAGAACACATCCACATCGTTATAAGGAGGAACAGCTACACCGATTTTGAACTTACGCGGCAAATAGCGATCACCATAGATTGGCTCATAATCTTTCTTGCCGTCAACAAGTAATTGTTCATCCAGCCAGATTTCGTGATAGGCAGTTGTTTGTGGTGTCAAATGAGCGGAGATATCACCGGCCAACTTATAAGCCTGTGCATGAATTACAGACTCTTCCGGGTTGGCAAGAGACATCACATTACGGTTGACATCACCACAGGCAGCAATCGTATCCATCAATGCGGCATTAATCCCCTGAATCGTTGCTTTCAACATAACACCGTGTAATTGAAACGCCTGACGAGTCGTTAACTTCAGTGTTCCATTTGCATGTGTATCTGCCAACCTGTCCATTTGTAACCACTGTTCGCGGCTAGCAATTCCCCCCGGCAAACGAACACGAATCAAAAACGACCAGGCCGGTTCCAGTTTTTGCTGCTTGCGCTCCTTTTCCAGATCGCGGTCGTGCTGCTGATAAATACCGTGAAATTTTGACAATTGTGTGTCACCATCGGCGATGGCTCCTGTTACAGGATCCGCTAAACTTTCAACCAATGTGCCTCTCAGATAATTGCTATCATATTTAAGTTTTTCAACTTCCGATAATTTGCTCCAATCAATTTGCTCACTCATGATCTTTTTAATTAAGGTCGATAAGTATTTATACTTACAATATAAGCTTTAATACCAATCATGTCAAGTGCATTGACAATTATTAAATGTTTTATTTGAGATTATTAGCTCTTAATCTATTTTAGATACTGGTTTTACAGCTAAAGGTTAATAAACATCTGCCTGAAAACGCTTCTCTTTTTTCAATTTCTTGAAATAGTCTCTGGCTTGTTCCTCACTCAGACCCCCTTGTTCTTGGATAATATCCAGTAATGTTTTCTGTACATCTTTAGCCATGTGCTTCATGTCACCACACAGATAAAAGCTCGCTCCGTTTTGCAGCCAATCGAAAATCTCTTTTTGCTGCTCTGCCAGGCGATGTTGCACATAGATTTTCTGCTCCTGATCGCGCGAGAACGCTAAATTAATCTTATCAAGCACTCCCTTTTTGAGGTATTTCTGCCATTCAATTTGATAGAGAAAATCAGAATGGAAAGTACGTTCACCGAAGAACAGCCAACTCTTCCCTTTGCGCTTTTCAATTTCGCTCTGTTGAACAAACGCTCTGAATGGAGCAATACCAGTGCCGGCACCAACCATGATGATTGGTGTTTCTTCATTCTCAGGCAATCGGAACCCGGGATTTCTTTCAATATAAACCGGCACTTCACCGTCTATTTCAATGCGGTCGGCTAAATAGGTAGAGGCCGCCCCTTCGCGATTGCGTCCTTTGTTTTCGTAGCGAACTGTAGCAACTGTGATATGTACCTCTTCGCCAACAGCTTCCTGACTTGAAGAAATACTATACAAACGAGCAGGGAGTGGTCTAAGCAGGTCGATCAATTTCTGAGCATCCAACTCAGCCGGAAACTCAACCAACAAATCTAAAATATCGTGTCCCCACAGATATTGATCTAAAAGTTCATCATTCTCCAGGATCCTTGCTACTTCTGCATTTCCTGTTTTATCGGCATACTTCTGAATGACATCGCGATTCAGCAAGGTTATTTCAACCTGGTGACGTAAAGCGATTCGAAGAGGGAATTCTTTCTTTTTAACCAGCACATTGATTTCCGGGTTCAAGTTGAGCTGCTCAATGATCTTATCAACTAAAACCGGCGGATTATCAGCCAGTACTCCCAAAGAATCTCCTGGCTGATACACAATCCCAGAGCCTCCTAAATCCAACTCAACATGGTAGACCTCTTTATCGGAGTCGCGACCGGTAATTTTTACTTTGTCGATTACTGCTGCCCGGAACGGATTTTTCTGGTTGTAAACCACTACTTCTTCTGCAGGAGCTAGAGTTGTTGCTACATTCACCACTGCAGGCTGAGCTTCTGCCAGTTTTTCAAGAATGGCGTTCATCCACGTATTTGCATCCTCTTCATAGTCGACATCGCAAGTCACAATCGGGAACAATTCTTTCGCCCCTGCCTTCTTCAGTGCATGGTCGATATCAAGACCTGTTTGGCAGAACAGCTTATAACTTCGGTCGCCCAGTGCTAAAACCGAGAAGTTCAGATTCGGCAATTTGGGTGCACGCTTTCCTGTCACGAAACGATGGAAATCCTCTGCCATCTCTGGCGGCTCTCCTTCGCCATGTGTACTTACTACGATCAGCACATTCTCTTCTGTCTCCAACTGCTTCGGATTATAATCATCCATCGCAACCACAGTTGTTGAAATTGATTTTTCCTCCAGTAAGCCTGACAGTTTTTTGGCGATACCTTCACTACGTCCGGTATGCGATCCAAAGAGAATAGTCAATTTTAACGAAGAAGGCACAACCGCTACCTGGGCTGCTACTGCTGTCGAACTAAAAGACAGACTATAACTTGAAGACAAACCCTGAAAATAGCCGTTCAACCAAATAATCTGTTCTGGCACAGCGCCTTCCAGTAATTGCTCAAGGGCTTTTGCCTGATTCGGATTTAAGGGATTTAATTTGATACTCATTTGTTATTTTATTTTTGTAATTATCGTTGAAATAGGTAGTTAAATGTGATATTCGATATCCGATGAATCAATGCGCCCAAAACGAATTTTATTCCAGGTGCGCTCGTGCAGGTAATACAGGAACATTTTTGTGAATAGCTCGACTCCTCCAATGGTTACGGCAAAATCCAGCTTGCCGGTTACTAACCAGGCGATCATCATGGTATCAATCGTCCCGACTGTTCTCCACGATATCGACTTCACTATGCTACGGTAAGGTTTTTCTCTCATGATGTGTTGTATTTTTTCTGTTTTTAAATTTTCCTTGCTTTGAGTGCGGACAAAAAAAAGCCCCTCTGCATGTTTGCAGAAGGGCTTCAGTTTCTATTTTTTCTCGCGATATACTATACCAATATCAACTCCTTTCCTTCTGCAAAAAAGAACTACAACACATACACATCATCATGTTTGTGTTACAAGCAGTCATATTTACAGAAGTGTTAAAATTCATTGTTCCAGAATCTTATTTTTTATTTTTAGAGTTTTTCTATTTTTCGAATTCAATTCCCGTATTTTCCATTTCGGATAAAGAACTCCTTTTGTGATTTATTTTGCAAATATAGAACTTAAATCGATATTTCGACAAACTTCGATATAAAAATTTTGCGATTCTAAATAAGCAAATTCTTAAAACTCTAAAGTACATTTATTTATTAGATACGAAACTATCACTATTTGTTTTCTATTAATTTCATTTTATTATTTTTGTGACAAAAATCAGACAATAATGAAAGACGCTAAATCCTGTACAACAATTGAAGAGGTACGATCGGCGATCGATAAGATTGACCGTAAGGTAATGGAGCTGTTGGCAAAACGTCAGGAATACGTACATGAAATTATTCGGTTTAAAACAGATACCGAAAGTATCGTAGCTCAGGATCGCCAAAATCAGCTGTACGGCCAACGTCAGCGTTGGGCTGAAGAACTGGATCTATCGCCGGCAATGATCGACGAAATATTCAAAACGATGGTTCGTCATAACATCCAAAAAGAGATGGAGCTTCACAAACAAACAAAAATTAGTTAATCAGATTCGATGTATAAATCAGACATTAAGGTAGTGGATTGCACGGTTCGCGATGGCGGATTAATGAATAAGTGGCAATTCGATGATAAATTTGTAAAAGGAGTATACGATGCTTGTGTTGAAGCAGGTGTTGATTATATGGAAATTGGCTACATCAGTAGCGAAAAATCATTCAGCAGAGCAGAAGTAGGTCCTTGGAAATTTTGTGCAGACAGTGATCTTCGCCGCATTATGGGCGATAACGACACAAATTTAAAAATTTCGGCGATGGCTGATATTGGCCGGATTGATTTCGATGATATTCCACCTGCCAACGAAAGCTTGATAGACATGATGCGTGTTGCGTGCTATGCTCACCAAACAGACAAGGCAATTGAATTGGCTCATCACTGTATGGACAAAGGTTATGAAACAACAATCAACCTGATGGCCGTTTCGAAAGTAATCGAACGTGATTTGGACGAAGCACTTTCAGACATTGCACAGTCACGCGTACCTGTGTTTTACCTGGTCGACAGCTTTGGAAGCATGTATTGCGAAACTACCGAGCACTTATTGAAAAAATATAAAGCCGCACTTCCGGAAAAAGAAATTGGTATTCATGCGCACAACAATATGCAGTTAGCCATGAGTAACACCATTACGGCCTTAATGGGTGGTGCGACTTACCTGGATGCTACATTATTAGGAATGGGACGTGGTGCAGGCAACTGTCCGATTGAGATTTTGACGGCCTTCCTGAAAAACCCCAAATACCGCTTATTGCCGTTACTAAAGGCTATTCAGGAACAAGTATTGCCTTGGCAGCAAAAAATTGACTGGGGATATCATGTCCCTTACCTGGTAACGGGAGCATTGAATGAACACCCAAGAAGCGCTATGGCCTGGATGGATTCAGAACGCAAGAATGATTTCGTAGCTTTTATGAAAGAAATGCATGACTACGAATAGCATTCAATTTAAATAGTACCTTTTCTCACATCTCACAATAAACCATAACCTGAAAATTAAGACCCTTCACTAACCAGAAGGGTTTTTTTATGCGCTCTCCCATCCTTTTCGATATAATTTAAACTTTCTATTATCGAATTTGTCTAACTTGTCAACTCTTAGTTGATAGCTTAGAGGAACGTACAATTCGTAAAAAATTATAATACACCCACAAGTTTAGCATTATGAAAAAGATTAGTATGTTGCTTTTTATGCTGGCAATCGCAGGCATTACGAAAACGCAAGCTCAGTTTTTAAAGCAATTAAAATCAGTGGTTGAGCAAGCAACAACAACCGACACAACAACAACAACAACAACAACAACAACAACTACTACCTCGACAGACACAACAGTAGAAACAACATCAACGACAAGCACCAATGTTGACTACACTGAAGAAGAAGCAAATTCGGGGATCAAAGAAGCGTTAATCAACGGCGTCACCAAAGGAGTAGCTATGGTGGCTAAAGAAAACGGATACTTTGGTGATGAATTGATTAAAATCATCTTTCCGGAAGAGGTTCAGACAATAGAAAAGAAACTACGCGCTGTTGGCATGGGCAATTTGGTGGACAAAGCAGTTCTATCGATGAACCGAGCGGCAGAAGATGCAGCTTCATCGGCCACAGACATTTTTGTTGGCGCAATTAAAGAAATGACAATCAGCGATGCTACCACTCTGGTTCTGGGAAGCGATACTGCAGCTACTCACTATTTAAAAGAACACACAACCGATGAACTAACTGAAAAATTTAGTCCTATTATTAATACATCGCTGGCAACAGTTAATGCTACGAAATATTGGGACGACGTAATGAACGCTTACAACAAGCTTCCTCTGGTAAAGAAAATGAATCCGGATTTGGGAGCCTATGTTACTGAAAAAGCAATCGACGGCTTGTTTGTAAAAATTGCTGATCAGGAAATGGCAATCCGTGAAGATCCGTTAGAACAAACATCATCGCTACTGAAGAAGATTTTTAACTAAAATAAATCAACAAATACTGAAATGCGGGCTAATAGTCCGCATTTTTTTTTAAAATCAAAACTTCGGACTTGCTCAGTCCTTAGATCTTACCCACTCCAAACGGTTGTCAATGCGATGTACTATTTTTCCATTATCAATCAACCACCGAAGTACTTCAATAAGCTCATCCTCTTTGTTTTCCATCTCAAAAATCAAATCTTCGAACAATAAGGGCTCTTGTAAAAGTTCCTCTAACTGGTTACTAATCTTATCCAGCTCCAATTGACTTAAACCTAACTTATTCTGTTCCATACAGATATCACATTTACCACAGCGATCCGAAGTTTTTTCACCAAAATATTCCAACAGAATCTGACTTCGGCACTTCAACTTACCAAACGAATAATGCAACATAGCATCAATCCGAGCCTGATAGTCGGCTTTACGATCTATATAGTTTTCCTTTGATATTTTTAAGCGGTCCGACTCAACCCGCTCTTTTGTAAAAATGATAAACGGGGTCTTCTTCCTTGGTATGTAATGAATAATTCTATTGGAACTTAGCAGGCTCAGATATCGCTTAATCACATCGACCGAAATATTGCCACGCTTGGCTAATAAATCCTCATCGATACTCACATAATTTGTGAATAATGCAGAATATGAACGAAGTAAGAGTTTAATAAAACCATCATAATTCGCATTGGCTACCTGAAACTTGTACAACTCATCGCGGCCAACCTGAAAGTGAACCTTACTCGGATTGTCAAGCTCCTCTGTTAACTCCAGATAACCTTCACGCTGAAGAATTTTCAAACAACTCAACACTGTTTGAATTTGCATATTGTAACGGCTACAGAAATCACCAATTTTAAAATCCATAATCTGATCCTGCCCGTAACCGATGGCCAACTGAAAGTAGTTTCCCAACGCCTGATAAACCCGTCGGATAACCTCTACCGGAGGGAATGCCTTTTCAACTTGTTTCTTCAACGATCGCTCATCCGACTTCGCTGCAATCAGCACCGCAAATGCCCTTTTTTCGTCCCTTCCGGCGCGGCCGGCTTCCTGAAAATAAGCCTCGGGGGAGTCCGGAGGCCCCATGTGGATTACAAACCGAACATCCGACTTATCGATTCCCATCCCAAAAGCGTTGGTTGCAACTATCACCCGGGTTTTGCCACTTTTCCAATTTTCCTGCTTCTGTGCCCGGCTCAAAGCTGTCAGCCCGGCATGATAATAGTCGGCCGACACATTATTCTGGCATAGATAATCCGCCAACTCCCGGGTTAACTTCCGGCTCCGAACGTAAACGATCCCCGTTCCTTTAGCTCGTTGTACCGATTGCAACAAATACTGCAATTTATCCTCGCGCTCGCGAACCAAATAAGCCAGATTATCCCGAAAAAAACTCTTCTGACGTACATTTTCTTCTTTAAACAACAACTTTTGCTGAATATCTCGAACAACTTTAGTAGTAGCAGTAGCAGTAAGCGCCAATACCGGAATACCCGGCAACAACTTACGTAATTCCTTGATTCGCAAATAAGAAGGTCTGAAATCATATCCCCACTGCGAGATACAGTGAGCTTCATCCACGGCAATCAGATTGATTTCCATTTGAGGTAACCGCTCCCGAAAACGCTCGGTAGCAATTCGCTCCGGCGACAGATAAAGAAATTTATAGTCCCCCCAGGCTGCACTATCAAAAGTCAACTTAACCTCTTGAGGGCTCATTCCGGAGTGAATCGCTAACGCCCGAATTCCCTTTTTCTGCAAATTCTCCACTTGATCCTTCATCAACGAAATTAGCGGAGTAATGACCAGACAAATACCAGGTTTCGCCAAACTTGCAACCTGAAACGTAATGGATTTACCTCCCCCGGTAGGCATCAAGCCTAAAGTATCGTTCCCCGAGGCAACCGATTCAATAATCTCCTCCTGCAAAGGCCGAAAATTCTGATACCCCCAATATTTTTGAAGTATTTCCCTATAGACAGTCACGCTATTTGTTGATTTTGAAAATATTCCGAAGATAAATGTTTCCTCTCCGAAATTTATGCATTTCAGGCACCTGTTGCAAGCTGCAAAGTAAAACTAATATCCGCATATTTTTCGTAGTTTTGAGTAATGTTCATCTTAAAACCTTAACCATGCCATTTTATTCGGACAAAGTAATATCTGAGGGATTAACGTTTGATGACGTACTTTTGGTTCCCGCTTATTCGGAGGTTTTGCCACGCGATGTAATCCTAACATCCTGGTTTTCGAGATCAATCCAATTAAATACACCGATTGTAACTGCAGCGATGGATACTGTGACTGAAGCTCCCATGGCCATAGCGATTGCACGCGAAGGAGGCATCGGTGTTATCCACAAAAACATGACGATTGAGGAGCAGGCCAAACAGGTTATATCGGTAAAAAGAGCCGAAAACGGTATGATTTACGATCCGATTACCATTGGTAAAGATAAAAAGGTGATCGATGCGATGGACTTGATGAGAAACTACCGCATCGGCGGAATTCCTGTTGTAGAAGAAGATGGCACCTTGGTTGGCATTGTCACTAACCGCGACCTCCGCTTCGAAAATGATTTAACGAAACCAATCTCTGAAGTGATGACCTCCGAGGGATTGATCTACACAACTGAATCAACTGATTTGATGCGTGCTTCTGAAATTCTACAAAAACACAAAATTGAAAAACTGCCTGTTGTTGACAAAAACAAGAAACTAATCGGGCTGGTTACTTATAAGGACATTACCAAAGCCAAAGACAAACCATTAGCCTGTAAGGATAATAAAGGACGTTTGCGCGTTGCCGCTGCAGTTTGTCCGGGCGGCAACACCATGGACAGGATTGATGAACTGGTGAAAGCTCAGGCTGACGCAATTGTTATAGACACAGCTCACGGACATTCAAAAGGCGTTTTAGAATTACTTCGAAAGGCTAAAAACAAATACCCTGAAAAAGACTTTGTAGCCGGGAATATTGCCACAGCTGAAGCGGCTACCGACCTTGTTTTGGCCGGAGCGGATGCAGTGAAGGTCGGCATCGGTCCCGGTTCAATCTGTACAACCCGAGTAATTTCCGGCGTTGGTATCCCGCAACTTTCGGCCATTTACAGTGTTGCAAAGGCGCTAAGAAGCAGCAAGGTTCCAGTTATTGCCGACGGTGGACTCCGGTACTCAGGAGACATTGTAAAAGCTTTAGCTGCTGGTGCCAGTTCGGTAATGGCAGGTTCGTTATTTGCAGGAGTCGATGAATCACCGGGAGAGACCATCATTTTTCAAGGGCGAAAATTCAAAACCTACCGGGGAATGGGATCAGTTGAGGCCATGCAGGCAGGGTCGAAAGACCGATATTTCCAGGATATGGAGGAAGACGTCAAAAAATTGGTTCCGGAAGGAATCACCGCCAGAGTTCCATATAAAGGTTCACTGTACGAAGTTCTGTATCAACTTATCGGCGGCCTTCGCTCAGGAATGGGATACTGTGGTGCTAAAAACCTGGAAGCACTGAAAAATGCGAAATTCACCCGCGTAACCAATAATGGTGTGCAGGAAAGTCACCCGCACGACGTAACAATTACACGAGAATCACCAAACTACAGTTCGAGACTGTAATCATTACCAACACAAACAAAACACATTGAAAACACCGCTTCGAATCTTGATAACCAGCCATCTTTTGATGGCTTTATCGTTTGCAGGACTAGCTCAACAGGAAACGATTATGACGATTAACGGAGAACCTGTGTCCAAAGAAGAATTTGCAAGTCTTTACAGAAAAAATAACCAGAGCTTAATTGACGACTCTCTAAAAACGACACCCGAAGAATATCTGGATCTGTTCATCAATTACAAGCTAAAAGTACTTGAAGCTGAAAACCTGGGTAAAGATACCTTAGCTTCGTTTCGCAAAGAGTTTAGCGATTACAGGGAACAACTTGCCAAGCAATTTCTGAATTACACGGAAATTACCGAGGATGACTTAAAAGAAGCTTACCAACGCATGTGCACCGAAATTAATGCGGAGCACATTCTGCTGCGGACACCACCGAATGCAAATGCAGAACAAGACTCAGCCGTGTACCAAAGGTGCATCGAGATTCGACAAAAAATAGCGAACGGAGCAGGCTTTGAACAATTGGCAACCCAATACAGCGAAGATCCATCTGTTGAAAAAAATAGAGGAAACCTGGGATACTTTACAGCTTTTCAAATGGTTCCTCAATTTGAGGACGCAGCATTTTCTTTGGCGCCTGGGGAAGTATCAATGCCGGTACGCACACGTTTTGGCTACCATCTGATTAAACTGATCGATAAGCGACCTAATGCAGGTCAAATGCAAGTTGCTCATATCATGAAGCTAGTTACAGCAAACGCAACAGAAGCTCAATTAACAAAAGCCCGCAACGAACTGGACAGCATAAAAAAAAGAGTCGAAGCAGGCGAAGATTTTACGAAGCTAGCCATGGAGTATTCCGACGATAAAAACTCCGATCAAAATGGAGGCATCCTCCCCTACTTTTCAAAATCGGGTATAGTTCCTGAGTTTGGCGAGGCAAGCTTTGCCCTGAAAAAAGATGGTGACTTGTCAGAGATCATTCGAACACCTTACGGTTTGCATCTCATCAAACGCATTCATTTAAAACCAGTACCACCATTTGATGATGTGAAAGGCCTACTTACCGAACGTTTGCGCAGTAATTCGGTTCTCTCTCAGCAAAAACACGATCAATTCATTAAAAAACTCGAAGAATCATATACTATTCAGGAAAATGAAGCCATTAAATCCGAGCTTTTGAAATCTCTTCACACTGACGAAAATAAAGCGAAACTTGCGACTGATGAATGGCTTTTCAAATTCGATCAGACTGCATTTACCGCTAATGATTTTATCGCGGCATGGAATAAACAAAGTCCAGAGCGAAGAAGAGCTGTAGTTCCGGAGGATTTTTACAAAAACTACTTCGATACCAGCCTAATAGAAACAGAAAACCAAAACCTTGAAGCGAAAAATCCGGAGTTCAAATCATTGATTAACGAGTATCACGATGGGATCTTGTTATTCAACCTGATGGAAGACAAAGTTTGGAATAAAGCGACAAAGGATACAGCAGGACTGCAGATCTTCTATCAGCGAAATCCAGACAAATTTCTTTGGGAGTAATTCAATGCAGCAATCAGGATGTCAGGGACTACATCGATCTTGTTTTTGAAGAAACCCCTGAAATTTCGCAAGAGGAATTGCTCGATTTATTGAATTTGAATTATAAAAATCAGGCTGTCATTCAAAAAGGTATCTTTGCAGCCGGACAAAATAAACTAGTGGACTATTTAGTTTGGAATAAAACAAAGCCGGACAATTACATCGATGGTCTGCATTTTGTACGTGGCGACCTGGTTCCACCTACACCCCAAAAGCTGGAGGAAGCTCGAGGTCAGTACATTGCTGCTTACCAGGATGAATTGGAACAGGAATGGATGAAAGCACTACGAGCCAAATACAAAGTGAAAGTGAACAAGAAAGTCTTAAGAACAATAGAAAGCATAAAATGAGAAAATATTTAGGATACTTGCTGCTTGCAGGCTTGGGCATTCACGCATGCACACCCAAAAATGCGCCGAAAAAAACACCCGTTGCTCAAGTTGGCGAGGATTACCTTTACCTGGAGGATCTGTCAAAAGTCGTCCCCAAGACCCTCCACGGAGGCGACAGCACT
>QKCF01000443.1 GCA_003246935.1 Sunxiuqinia sp.
AAAACAACGCTGCTGAGCTTGGTGACGGCCGATAATCCACAAGGTTACACGAACGATTTGGTGCTTTTTGATCGTAAGCGGGGATCGGGCGAAAGCATTTGGGATATCAAAAACCGGATCGGTTTTGTGTCGCCCGAGTTGCATTTGTACTTCCTGCGCGGCGAAGGTATTTTCAATACCATCCCTGGTTTGCAGTCGAAACCACATAGCCATTACGATGCCTTGAGCTGCATGGATGTGATTGTTTCAGGCTTTAAAAATGAAATTGGTTTTGCCAGTCAACCGACCGACTTGCAGCAAGATTTGGCTGAACGCTGGTTTCCTGTGTTAGGCTTGGAGCACCTCAAGGATCGTCTGTTTATTCAGGCTAGTTTGGGTGAACAACGGGCACTGTTGTTGGCTCGTGCATTGGTTAAATCACCTTCGCTTTTAATTTTGGATGAGCCCTGTCAAGGTTTGGACGAGGAGCAAACACTTCGCTTTGTCAGCTTGCTCGATCAGGTGTGCAAGCATTTGAACACGACGATGGTTTATGTAACGCACCATCGCAACGAGATTCCCGCATGTGTTTCGAAATTGATCGAACTGGAGGCGGGGATAGTGAAGTTCAACGGAGCCTTTAACTGATTAAATTCATCTTATGAAGGCGGTCAGAAGTGGTAAATTCGGTTATTTTTGTTGAAAACAATTAGATCCTTTTTCCTATGAACAACAACTTCTTTGTAAAATCACATGGTCTGGGTAACGACTATATTGTGATGGATGCCAATAAAACCGATTTCGAATTCAGCGAGAAAAATATCCGACTGATTTGCGATGTACACTATGGCGTTGGTTCCGACGGTATTTTGGTGCTGGTGGGTAGCGATAAGGCTGATTTCGGTCTGCGTATTTTGAACCCTGATGGCTCGGAAGCCGAAAAAAGCGGTAACGGATTGCGCATTTTCGCTAAATTCTTGTTCGACCATGGCTACACAACAAAGAAGTCGTTTTCGATCGATACACTTGGCGGCGTTGTTCTGGCTGAAGTAATCCAGCAGGAAAAGGGGAAAGCCCGCATGATTAAAGTGGATATGGGTGCTGCGATATTCGAATCGGAAAAAGTGCCTGTGAGGAGTGAACTTCCGGAATGCCTGGATGAAGTATTGGAATTGGATGCGATGAGTTACAAAATCAACTGTGTATCGGTTGGTAATCCGCATTGCGTGGTAATTAAAGATGACTTGTCGGAAGCCGAGATTAAACAATACGGCTCTCAAATTGAAAACCATCCGAAATTTCCGAATCGCATCAATGTGCAGTTTGCTAAGGTTGTTTCGCCTGAGTTGGTAGAAATCCTGATTTGGGAACGCGGAGCCGGTTGGACCCTGGCTTCGGGTAGTTCGTCAAGCGCGGTGGCCGCCATCATGGTGAAGAAAGGCTTAACCAACCGTAAGTTGATATTGAGAATGCCGGGTGGAGAACTGAAGCTGGAAATCGATGAAGACTGGCAAATCCACATGACAGGTGAAGTGCGCGAGATATGTTCAGGCGTTTTAAGCAATGAGTTGCTGGATGAGCTAATTGGCTAGACAAAGAATTTATACAATATTATACAGAGGGTTTCACTGGAAGTGGAGCCCTCTGTATTTTTAGCTCAATTTGTTTAAAACAATTCTTCAACATTTGAACAAAAATGCTAAATATTTGTCAATTCATTCGGTTATTGCGAGGTACCCAATCAGATTAAAACCCGGGCGATAAATTTATTGATATCTTTGTACCTCCTAAGTTTAATGCAGTTCGTTTTACGAGCCTGAGAAACAGATTAAATTAACAGTGAAAAATATGATCGGGAAAAAATTACCCTTTACGAAAGAACAGATTGAGAAAGTCATTGAAACTTACCCAACGCCTTTTCATATTTACGATGAGAAAGCGATGATGGAGTATGCTCGTTATTTTAACGAGTCGTTTTCGTGGAACGAAGGCTTCAAAGAATACTACGCGATTAAAGCTGCTCCGAACCCATACCTGATGAAGCTTTTGCGTAAGGAAAACTTCGGTATTGATTGTAGCTCGATGGCCGAGTTGGTATTGGCCGAACGTTTGGGTATGCGTGGCGAAGAAATCATGTTTACATCCAACGATACACCGGCTTACGAGTATCAAAAGGCGGTGGAGCTTGGTGCGATCATCAACCTGGACGATATCAAACACATCGATTACCTGGAAGAACATGCCGGTATTCCTGAGTTGGTTTGCTTCCGTTACAATCCGGGGGCATTGAAAGAGGGTAACATCATCATTGGTAATCCTGAAGATTCTAAATACGGTTTCACCCGCGATCAGCTGTTCGAAGGTTATAAGCGTTTGAAAGCAAAAGGAGTGAAACGTTTTGGTATTCACACGATGGTGGCATCGAATGAGTTGGATGCGCATTACTTTGTGGAAACTGCTGATATCATTTTCGATACGATTGTTGATTTGTCGAAAGAATTAGGAATCCGTTTCGAATTTGCTAACCTGGGGGGTGGTATCGGTATTCCTTACAAAAACGAGCATAAGCCGGTTGACTTGAAAATTGTTAGCGATGGCATTAAAGAACGTTACGAAAAATATATCGTTGCCAACGGTTTGGATCCTTTGAAAATCTTCTTCGAGTCAGGCCGTGCCATCACAGGTCCTTACGGATACCTGGTTTCTGAGGTGTTGCACATTAAAGAAACCTACAAGAAATATGCAGGATTGGATGCCTGTATGGCTAACCTGATGCGTCCGGCGTTGTACGGTGCTTATCACCATATTACCGTGTTGGGTAAAGAGAAGAGCACTTGTAATACGATTTACGATGTAACCGGTTCGTTGTGCGAGAACAACGATAAGTTTGCGATCAATCGTTTGCTGCCTGAAGTACATCCGGGAGATTTGGTAGTGATTCACGATACCGGAGCACATGGTCACTCAATGGGCTTCAACTACAACGGTAAATTGCGTTCAGCTGAGCTGTTGCTTCGCGAAAACGGAGAAGTTGTTCAAATCCGTCGTGCCGAGACGTTGGACGACTATTTTGCAACCTTGGATTTCGACGGAGTAAAAGATTTCGAATAAGAAATTGAACCTTAAAATAGTTAGAGCCGGGATACGGAAGTTTCCCGGTTTTTTTGTGTCTGTAACCAAGCATTTGCGCCTTTTTGTACCTTTGCTGTTATGATTGAATCGCTGAAGATAGGGTTTGACGCTAAGCGTGCATTCCTGAACCCAACAGGATTGGGAAGCTATAGCCGCAATACCTTGCATGCTTTGCATCAGTATTGCCCGGGTAACGACTATTTCCTGTTTACCCCTTCAATTAAACCTGGTCTGTTTGACCCCCCACGCCCTTCTGTAACCATTGCGCCGCAAGGACAGTGGTGGAACAGCGTGAAACCGGTATGGCGAAGCTATAAGGTTACTGAACTGTCGCAAAAAATGGGGCTGGATTTGTTCCACGGATTAAGTCACGAGCTGCCGGTAGGTCTCGACAAGGCAGGCATTCGCTCCCTGGTTACTTTTCATGACTTGATTGTTCTTCGCTATCCGAAATATTATCGGGCTGCCGACCGGCGTATCTACTACCGAAAATATAAACATGCCGCCCGGGTTTCCGATAAGATTATCGCAATCAGTGAGCAGACTAAGGCTGATTTGGTTCATTTTATGCAGGTTGATGAGGCGAAAATTGAGGTGCTTTATCAGTCCATTAACCCGATATTTTTTGAGAAAAATTCGGAAGAGGCATTGCATGCGACTCGCGAGAAATATCGTCTTCCCAAGGAGTTTATCTTGTTACCGGGGACACTGGAAAAGCGAAAAAATCAAGCTAACGTATTAAAGGCGATTATTGATCAGCGTATTGATATGCCGGTGGTCATTGTCGGCAAAATGACTAATTACATGCGGGAGTTGAAGCCGCTGGTGGCAGCGCTCAAGGATCAGCTGATCTTTTTGCAGTATATCCCGCTCGAGGATTTGGTGCAGCTTTACCAATTGGCATATGTTTGTGTATTTGTATCCCATTTCGAAGGCTTCGGCTTGCCGGTTGGCGAGTCGCAGGCATGTGGTTGTCCGGTGGTAACGTCAAATATTAGCTCCATGCCCGAGGTTGGCGGTTCGGCCGCCACTTATGTCGATCCCTTCGATGTCGAATCAATTGGCTACGGCATTCAAGGACTTTTGAATGACAGTAAACTTCGGGAACAAAAAATTTGTTTAGGCTACGAAAATGCAGACCGTTTCCGGCCGAAACGCTATGCTGAGGAATTAATGAGAATTTATCAATCGATATTATAACATGCAGGATGATATTAAAAAGGCACTGGAAGTGCTTCAAAAGGGTGGGGTAATTTTATATCCAACCGATACGATTTGGGGAATTGGTTGCGATGCGACTAACGAGGCTGCCGTCAAGCGCGTGTACGAAATTAAAAGACGTGCCGACTCGAAAAGTATGTTGGTTTTGATGGAGAATATAAACCTTCTGGAGCGCTATATGCAGGAGGTTCCTGAGATTGCCTATAGTCTGATTGAAGTGACCGACAAGCCAATGACCATCATTTACCCTGGTGCGAAAAACTTAGCGCCGAATTTGCTGGCCGAGGATGGTTCGGTTGGAATCCGGATTACAACCGAACGTTTCACACAGCAGTTGATTCAGAGATTCCGTAAGCCAATTGTATCAACGTCGGCAAACATCAGTGGTGAGTCGTCGGCAGCGATTTTTGCCGAAGTGAGCGACGAAATTAAGAATGCGGTTGACTACATTGTTGAATACCGTCAGGATGATGTAACTACTGCTCGTCCGTCAAGCATTATTAAATTGGGCGTAGGCGGTGAGATCAAGATTATTCGGGAATAAGAATTTACGAACGCACATAAAAAGCCATCCTTTTGGGGATGGCTTTCGTGCTTTATACCGTTGAGTAACTAGAGCTGTTTTACTTTGCCGGATCCTCCAACCGATTGGTCGATTCGCGGATTGCCTTTGTAAAAAATACTTCCGGAGCCCAGGATGCGGGCAATCAGGCTGTTGTTGCAATGGATGTAAGCATTGCCTGAGCCTGAAATACGAACGGTAGCGTCTTGTGTTTTGAAGTCTTCACCTTTAAAGCCTCCAGATCCGCTGATGTTGACACTTAGATCTTCTGCGTCGCTGGCTCCGGCTACTTCCACATTGCCACTTCCCGAAACCGTTGCTTTCAGACGTTCCGATTTCAAGTCGTCCAGTTTGATTGCTCCACTTCCGCTAAGCGTAAGTGAGAGGATTCGCGATTCAATCGGTCCATCGTTATCAATATCGCCCGAGCCGGAAACGGTCAAGGCAGCAATGTCCGGAACGGTAACGAAGATCTCGATCTTACCCGTTTCAAAATCTTTCCATAACATGTTCTTTGCTTTAAAACGAATCACCAATTCACGATTCTTTACTTCGGTAACAAGTTCGTCCAGGGTCGATCCCTTGGCAACAATTTCAACTGATTGTTTATCGCCTTGTGACAAGTGAAGCTTGGCATCGACGCGTAGGTTAATTTCTGAGAAGGCTTCTAATTCTCTGGTTTGGTTGTCAGCCTGAGCAGTGCTAATTCCTAAAATGATCATTAGCATGGCCAGTACTGTAGTCATCCTTGTTTTCATTTGTTTCATTTTTTGTTGTTTTCAATTCAGTTTGTATAAAAAGACTGATTTGGCTGAGAAATGTTACAGCAGAAGTTTTTCTAAAGGTCGAAGAGACCCTCAGGGCATTGCATTTCCAGCTCACGTGCTTTTTCGTCAAAACGGGTCAGGAAGTCTTCATTAAATGGAATCATCACTTCATCTTGTTTATAGGCTACCGTTAGAAGCAGGTTACCTGCATAGTCATCTACCTGTAAAATTTTGCCAATACGTCCGAGCTCAGTATCGAACAGGGTGAAGCCGACCAGCATGTGTAAGGGCATCTCCTCTTCGTCGGGAATGAAGTCGTCTTTCGCGATGTACACCGATGAGCCGCAGAGTTTACGTGCTTGGTCTTCATTCTCAATCCAGTCGAAATGAAGCAGGGCAGTTTCGGCTGAGCGAAATCGCAGGCCTTCTTCGCGCAAGAAGAAAGGAACAAGAAGACCATCAATTTCGAGGAAGATGGTAGGCATCTCCTCCAAACTAATATCGTATCCCTCTTCAAACTGAAGTGTTACTTCACCCTTGATGCCGTGTGGTTTTTGCAAGTAGCCAATCTTTAGGCAGTCAGCTTTTGGTATTGTTTCCATAAAAGCAAAAATAGAAAAAGCTATAGACTTTTCTATCGCTTCCTTTTATCAGGTATATAAATAGCGTTTAATGTTCCTTTTGGGCGTTTTTTCAAACTCGGTTTCAACAAGTTCAATGCGCGATATTTGACTGTATTTGGCCAGCTCCTTATTCACTTTCCCCCGGTATTCTTCCATGATATGTGTTATCGAGTCCGGTTTATTCTGATGGTGAATGTTCAGGCTATCATAGTCTGGATAAACCAAAGCAACCAGTTTACTTTCACGGTCAACAACAACACATTCTAAAATGAAGTGCTGGCTGCTTAATTTGGCTTCAATTTCTTCAGGGTAAATGTTTTGTCCCGAAGGGCCGAGCAACATGTTCTTACTTCGGCCGCGGATGTAAATGAAGTTGTTGGTGTCGGTAACGCCCAGGTCGCCGGTTCTCAGCCAGCCGTCTTCATCAATTGCCTGGGCTGTAGCTTCCGGATTTTTATAATAGCCGGCCATGACATGATCACCTTTCACCATAATTTCTCCTACCTCGTTGTACGGATCAGCCGAGTCAATTTTCAGTTGCATGCGGTCAACCAAGGCTCCTGCCGAATGAGGGCGGGTTTTGTTCCAGGGTTGGTATGAAATCAATGGGCCACATTCAGTCATCCCATAGCCAATGGTAAACGGGAACTTAATCTTGCGGAAAAAGTCTTCTACCTCGCGGTTGAGAGCTGCCCCTCCAATCACGATTTCGTGAAAACGACCACCAAAAGTCTCCGTCAGCTTTTGTTTGACCTTCTTATGTAGTATACTTTGGATACCGGGGATTTTCAATAGAAAACACATCAACGGTTTCTCCAAGGCCGGTTGAATCTGCTTGTTGTAAATTTTCTCGATAATCAGCGGAACAGAAAGAATGAGGTGTGGCTTGATCTCCTTGAACGCTTTAACGATAACTTGCGGTGTCGGTGGTTTCGTTAAAAACGTAATGTGACAACCGAGCGTTGCAGGGAATAAAAACTCAAACAGCAGTCCGAAAACATGTGCCATAGGCAGGAATGATACGATTTTGTCGCCTTGTTTAAGCGGCATATGCTCTCTTGCAAATCGAATGTTCGATTTTAAACTACGTGCCGGGAGTAAAACGCCTTTGGTGAAGCCTGATGTTCCGCTGGTGTACGAAATCACACAGATATCCTCATCTTCCAGTTCGTTGGGCATGAATAGCTCGTGTGAAAACGATGGACGACTGTTATTGGGAAGGCGCCAAAAGTTGAGGATTTGCGTGTTTTCCGCCCAAATTGGATCCATGCGTTGCAGACTCAGTGCGGCTTTCAAGCCAGGCATTTCGTCGAGACTGAGTTTCTCCAACAGCTGTTCTCCTGCGAATAAAATCTTTGATTCGCTGTGACGAACAATATGATGTACATCGGCCGGATTAAAGTCGGGCAAAATAGGAACAGCAACTGCGCCATAGCTGATGATGGCAATAAACGTTATCCCCCAATGCGACGAATTTCTCCCGAGTAGAGCCACTTTATCTCCTTTTTGGATCTGGCATTGTTCGAAAAAACCGTGAATTTGGTAGATTAGTTTTGTCGCGTCGTTGTATGTGTAACTAATCCCTTCGTAATCCGAAAATAAAGGCAGTTCTTTATTTGCCTCGAAAGAATGCTTGTAGAAAGCAATTATTCCCTTTTCATTCATAATTCACTCACTTCTAAGTTTCCGCAAATCCATCGCTGAAAACAGTGTTCCTTCTTTTTTGTTGACCTGCTTTCGTTGTGCAAATCTAAGATTTTCTTCTACTTATGCCAATTTATGGAGTTTGCCTGTGTTTGGTGGAAATCAGGAATATAGAAACAAGTTATTTCTGAAAGTGTTCTGTTCTCAGTTGAAAAACATATCATAGTTCAATCAAAAGCGGGAAATCTCGCACTTTCGTAAAAGGTTGACAGTTAGTTGTTTTGATTTTTGAGGATAATCGATGACTTGACTAATCCGCTGAATTCCAGTTTGTCGGCGCTCTTGTTGCTCTTTCCTTTCACCAATTTTTGTAATTTTGCCGCTTATTAACCTTTTACACATTCAATTGAAGATTATGAAGAAAATTTTGTTTATCCTGTTTGCTGTTGTGTTTGCGGGTACTGTTTATGCACAAAACATTCAGATGCACTATGATTTCGGTAAGGAGCGAAAGCTGATTACAACGACCGTTGAAATGTTTAAGCCGGATAAATACGGCTCAACGTTCTTTTTTATCGACATGGATTATGGTTCAGACGAACGCAATGTTAACAATGGAGTTTCTTTAGCTTATTGGGAAATTGCCCGTGCATTTAAATGGAAAGAAACGCAGGCTATTATGCCACGAGTTGAATACAATGGCGGTACAATGTCGATTGGTGGTAGTACTTTCATTCCGATTGAAAATTGCTGGATGGCAGGGGTAGAACACACTTGGGCATCAAGCGATTTTTCGAAAATTCTGACCCTGCAGGCAAACTATAAACGCATTAAAGACAAAGAGGATGCGTCGTTCCAGTTAACAGCTGTTTGGACGATTAAGATGCTGGAAGGCAAATTGGTATTTGATGGTTTTGCCGATTTCTGGAAAGAAGAAATGTACTGGGGAACCAAGAAATTCCGTTTCCTGACAGAGCCTCAGATCTGGTACAACTTCTGTCCGAACTTCGCAGCTGGTTCTGAGATCGAGATCAGCAATAATTTTGCAGAAGATGGTTGGCAGGTAAATCCAACATTGGCCGTGAAATACACTTTCTAATCCAAATAGTTAATGATTATGCTGGATAAATATTTTAAAATTACAGAGCGCGGCTCGTCGTTCCGCAAAGAGATCATTGGTGGAGCAACCACCTTCTTGACGATGGCCTACATCATCTTTGTAAACCCAAATATTTTGGGTGATGCCGGGATGGATCGTAATGCCTTAATTACGGTTACAATTCTGGCTTCTGTTATTGGTACAGTTCTGGCCGGTGTTTGGGCGAAGGTGCCTTATGCCATGGCTCCGGGCATGGGCTTGAATGCTTTCTTTACTTATACTCTGGTGCTGGGCGCCGGCGTCGAATGGCAAACGGCTCTCGGCGTTGTGTTCATTTCGGGTATTGTCTTCCTTGCGTTGACCGTAACCGGAATTCGTACCAAGATTATTCATACCATTCCATTATCGCTGCGTTTAGCAACCGGTGCGGGTATTGGTCTTTTTATCTCGTTTATCGGCTTTAAAAACATGGGCTTGGTGGTTGCTAATCCTGCAACATTTGTTGGACTTGGACATTTTACACCGACTCTGTTGATTGGTCTGGTAGGCTTGGTTATTACAGCCGTCCTGGAAGTGAAAAAAGTTAGGGGTGGTATTTTTTATGGTATCATTATCACAACAATTATTGCATTGATTGCCGGTGAGGTGAAAGCTCCCGATACTTTGGTGTCGCTACCTCCGTCAGTTAGTCCGATTGCGTTGAAACTGGATATCATGTCGGCCTTGAGCTTTGGTTTGGTTGGTGCTATTTTCTCATTCATGTTTGTCGACTTGTTTGACTCTGTAGGGACAATTGTTGCCTGCTCGTACGAAGCTGGTTTTGTTGATAAAGACGGGAAAGTGAAATATGTTGATCGCATCCTGGAGGCCGATGCTGTGGCTACTGTGGCTGGTTCACTCTTGGGAACAAGTACAACAACAACTTATATAGAGTCTGCTTCGGGTATCGCAAATGGCGCGAAAACCGGTTTTGCTTCGGTTGTTACAGCAGGCTTATTCTTCCTGGCACTTTTCTTTGCACCGCTAATCGGTATTGTTCCGGGCTACGCAACAGCTCCGGCACTTGTTATTGTTGGTGTTTACATGTTCAAGAATATTAAGCAAATCAATTTTGCTGATTTTTCGGATTCGATTCCGGCGTTTTTAACAATCATTTTGATGCCACTGACTTACAGTATTTCTACAGGCTTGTCTTTTGGATTTATTTCCTATGTGCTTTTGAAAGCAGTTGCAGGCAAGTTTGACGAAATTTCATGGTTAATGTGGATGATTGCAGCGCTGTCGGTTGTGAACCTTTGGTTAGGTGTATAACATCAAATTTAGATAGCATAAAAAAGGAGCAGCGCGAGTTGTTCCTTTTTTGTTGCCCGAATTGAAGTCGGCCATATCGAAAATTTGCTATTTTTAGAGACAGACGGGTTGTTAGCTCAGTTGGTTTAGAGCATTACCTTGACAGGGTAGGGGTCACTGGTTCGAATCCAGTACAACCCACAAAAAAGGCGAAGTAGGATTGTACTTCGCCTTTTCCATTTATTAGTATATGGTTATTGAATAGTCACGTCAACTCCCGCAGAAAGCTGTTCAACCAAGTTCACTACATAGTCTCTGAAGAAGTCAGCA
>QKCF01000129.1 GCA_003246935.1 Sunxiuqinia sp.
GATTCGCGGCTTGATGCAGGAAGCATTCACTCCCAATGAGTCCCAAAAATTGGCAGGGCCAACTTGTGTACAAACAGCATTAATGTTGAAAAGCGACAATGGACTTTATATCAATCTGCACGAAGCAGCTCTGATCGACTATTCGTGTATGCATCTAGATCTGGATGATGAAAACATGATCTTCACTTCTCAGCTTACGCCTGATGCTGTTGGAGATAAGGGCTACATGCAAACCCCTTGCACCAGTCCCTGGCGTACCGTGATTGTTTCGGATAAAGCCGGAGACATCCTGCTATCTCACATCACCTTAAACCTAAACGAACCTTGTAAAATCGAAGACACATCGTGGATTAAACCGGTGAAATACGTTGGTGTATGGTGGGAAATGATTACAGGCAAAAGCAGCTGGGCATATGCCGATGTTCCAAGTGTGCAACTGGACAAAACTGATTACTCCAAACTAACACCAAACGGCCGCCACGCTGCCAACACGCAACATGTAAAAGACTACATCGATTTTGCGGCTAAATATGGTTTCGACGGCGTTTTGGTTGAAGGATGGAATGTTGGCTGGGAAGATTGGTTCGGTAAATCGAAAGACTATGTCTTTGATTTCGTAACCCCCTACCCCGATTTCGATGTCGATGAAATTCAGAAATATGCCACTTCAAAAGGCGTGCAAATGATCATGCACCACGAAACTTCAGGTTCTGTCCGGAACTACGAGCGCCACATGGATCAGGCCTACCAATTCATGGTGAATCATGGTTACCATGCTGTAAAAAGTGGCTATGTTGGTGATATCATTCCGCGTAGCGAAACACACTACAGCCAATTTATTAACAACCACTATTTGTACGCTGTAAAAAAAGCAGCCGACTACAAAATCATGGTTAATGCACACGAAGCAGTTCGTCCAACGGGTATTTGTCGTACTTACCCCAACCTGATCGGTAATGAATCGGCCCGTGGAACCGAATATGAGGCATTCGGCGGCAACTCGCCCGACCACACAACAATTTTACCCTTCACCCGTCTGATTGGTGGACCGATGGATTACACGCCGGGAATTTTCGAGCAGGATGTAAGCAAATACAATCCGGATAATCATTCGTGGGTGAACACAACAATCCCTCGTCAGCTGGCGCTTTATGTAACCATGTACAGCCCGTTGCAAATGGCCGCTGACCTGCCGGAAACATACGAAAAATACCTGGATGCTTTCCAGTTTATCGTTGATGTTCCCGTTGATTGGGACGACACTAAGGTTTTGGAAGCCGAACCTGGCGATTATATCACCTATGCCCGGAAAGAGAAAGGAACGGATAACTGGTTTGTTGGCCGTACCAACGACGAAGAGCCTCGTACTTCAAACATCAGTTTAGACTTTTTACCCGCCGGAGAAAAGTATCTGGCTACAACTTACCACGATCAGAAAGATGCCCATTACAAGAATAATCCGAAGGCTTATCAGATTGACAAGTGTGTTGTAACGAACAAAAGTAAATTTGATTTGTTTTGTGCTCCAGGTGGCGGTTATGCAATAAGCCTGATTAAGGTTGATGACCCGCAAACCATCAAAGGTATTAAAAAGAAATAGTGTGATTACTGAAGATGCTCTATACTGGGAAACAGAGCAATGATTCCTTGGGGGAGGAATCAAAACAAATCACAAAGAGGCAGGCTTTTGGGTCTGCCTCTTTCATTATTTTGTACACATGAGAAAGAATAGCAGTAAACACCAGCCAAGGATAGTTCCGTTGCTTTTCAGAAGTACGCCCTTGATGCGCGGCAAGCTTTTGTTTCATTTCAAAAGCATGCCCCGGGTGTACGGGAAGCTTTTGTTGCTTTGCTAAAGTATGCCTATGATGCGTGGCAAGGCAAAGGCTGCTAATAACGGGCTCAAGCTTGCTTAAAGCTCCGAGAACCGCGCCAAATGCTCCAACATCCCCCAATAGTACCCGTTTATAATTTCCGGAAGTACTCTTTCGAGGCGTTACAAATCGGGCATCTGTAGTCATCCGGCAGATCCTCAAACGGCGTTCCCGGAGGTATTCCCACCGTTGGATCACCTTGCTCCGGATCATAGACAAAACCACATATCAGGCATACATGTGGTTCCAAGCCTTCGGGCTTTTGTTCCTCTTCCGGCTGCGGACGGTTAGCTTCGTCCAACTTACGCTCTTCGTCCAATTTATCTTTCTCCAAATAAGTTGGGGAATTCTTAGGAGAGAACATTTTATACTTTTCACGGTACCAGGCGTAAGTCAGTGGATCATCCTCCGATAATAAATCGCTATCCTGCACCTCGCCAATTACCAACCAGTGACTGCCCAAATCAATCTCTTGATGAACCTTGCAATCGAACCACGCTACAGCTTCATTTAAGACAATCGGAGCTCCTGTTAAAGCCGTAATCACTTCCCGCTGGTTAAACTTGTCAATTTCGTCGCCCGACATAAAACCAAAGTCACCAATAATTTTCACATCCAACTCTTTCTTCAATACCGAAACTGAAAAGATACCTGATTTCCGAATGATCTCGGTACTCCGGTTATCCTTATGGCACGATATAGCAATTAACGGAGGTTTAGAAGTTACCTGAAACACCGTATTGGCAATATAGCCTGCTTTTTTACCCTCGTAAACAGATGCAACTAAATAAAGGCCATATGATAGTTTATGGAAAGCGCGAAGTTTCATATTCTCAAATTTTGATTGAAATGGTTAAAGTTGATAAAAATACTTAACAGAATGCATAAACGGAAGAAAAATCAATAGACAACCAAGCTCGAAAATTATGCACGATTCTGATCTCAGTCATTTTTAGTTCCTTTCCTCATTAATTATATTTGCAGGAAACTGGAAAACAGGAAATTTCAATTTAAAACTGATAACATTGTTACGATCTCCCGTGAATTTAAAAAGCAATGGGCGATGTGTCCTAAAAAAAGAATTTAGAATGATAAAGAAAATCAGTCTTGCAATCATTGCAATTAGTATGCTTTCGGCCCAGGTATTTGCCTGCACCAACTTTCTAATCACAAAAGGTGCAACTGTCGATGGATCGACCATGATTACCTATGCTGCCGACTCACATACACTATACGGCGAATTATATTATCAACCTGCGGCGGATCATCCCGAAGGTGCCATGCGCGACATCCACGACTGGGATACCGGGAAATACATGGGACAAATTCCCGAGGTTCCTCATACATTCAGCGTAATCGGAAACATGAATGCATTACAAGTCGCAATTGGAGAAACTACATTTGGCGGAAGAAGCGATCTGTATACACAAGAAGGTGCCATTATGGATTACGGCAGTTTGATATACGTAGCCCTGCAACGCGCGAAAACAGCTCGCGACGCAATTAAAGTGATGACTGACCTGGTAGAAGAATACGGCTATGCCAGTGAAGGTGAATCATTCTCCATCTCTGATCCGAACGAAGCATGGATTTTAGAAATGATTGGAAAAGGCGAAGGCGAAAAAGGAGCCGTTTGGGTAGCTATGCGAATTCCTGATGGTTATATTTCGGGACACGCCAACCAGGCCCGTATTACCACTTTCCCTTTAAACGATTCGGAGAACTGCCTTTATGCAAAAGATGTGATCGCCTTTGCACGTGAAAAAGGATGGTTCGACGGCAAAAATAAAGATTTCAGCTTCTCTGATGTTTATGCTCCAGTAGACTTTGAGGGAGCTCGTTTTTGTGAAGCCCGGGTTTGGGCTGGGTTCCGAAAAGTAGCCTCGGGAATGGATCAATATGCAGCCTACGCTGAAGGTAAAGTTGAACATGGCGGAGAAAATAATTTCGCATCCAACCGAATGCCTTTATGGATTAAGCCGGATAAAAAGCTAACCGTAAAAGACGTGATGGAATTGATGCGCGACCACTTTGAAGGTACCGATCTGGACATGACCAAAGACCTTGGTGCAGGCCCCTATAAACTGCCTTATCGATGGAGAGGTTTAACATGGGAAGTTGATTCCGTTGAATATTGCAACGAACGGGCAGCCTCAACACAACAAACCGGTTTCTCATTTGTAGCGCAATCGCGTTCGTGGATAGACAACCCAATTGGCGGCATTTTCTGGTTTGGTGTAGATGACACTTACAGTACCTGCTATGCACCAATGTACTGCGGCATTACCGAGATTCCTGAATGTTTCCGGGTTGGAAACGGCGATTTGCTGACCTACTCGCCTACTTCTGCTTTTTGGACATTCAATAAAGTAAGCAACTTCGCCTACTTGCGTTACGACGGGATGATTGAACACATCCGTGCAACACAAACTGCGATAGAAGGTAAATTTTTTGAGCGTACGCCGGCTATTGACGCCGCAGCGAAAATGCTGTACGATACTTACGGGGCAGACAAAGCCCGTGAGTTTTTGACAACTTATTCTGTAAACGAAGCCAACAATATGACTGCTGATTGGGAAAAGTTGTTTGAATACTTGCTGATCAAGTATATGGACGGTAACATAAAGAAAGAGAAAGATGGCCAATTTGAGCGCAACGAATGGGGTATTGCGGTATCGCCTGATCAACCGGGATATCCGCAATGGTGGTACGATGCGATCGTAAAAAGTACAGGAGATCACTTTAAAGTAATTGGCGGAGCTGGTCATTAATAGCCCTATCAGGCTATTATACAAGTTATCTCGCTGATTTTTTGGGATAAAATAGCATTCCGGTTTTGAACCAATTTATTTTTTATTACTTTTGCGCAAAATTCAAGCAATCTCTTAGACCGAAAACGGTGTAATATTGCCACTTAAAACTTATAATGATGGACTTAATTAAAGTAGCAGAAAGCGCATTTGCAGCTGAGCAAGCAAAAGAATTGCCAGCATTCGGTGCTGGTGATACAATCACTGTTCACTACAAAATTAAAGAAGGAAACAAAGAACGTGTTCAGGATTTCCGTGGTGTAGTGATCCAAATTAAAGGAACTGGCTCAACTAAAACATTTACTGTTCGCAAAATGTCAGGCAACATTGGTGTTGAGCGTATCCTCCCAATGGAGTCTCCTTTCATCGAAGGTATCGACGTAAACAAAAGAGGTAGCGTACGTCGTAAACGTATCTTCTACTTGCGTGGCCTTACTGGTAAGAAAGCCAGAATCAAAGAAAAAAGAGGTTAATTTTTACTTTGAAAATATTGAAAGGTCTCCAGTTCGGAGGCCTTTTTTTATACCCGAAAGTCTCGCAGATGATAAAAATCAAGACTTATTGAGATTACATCATTTATTTTCGTTTAAAACTTACAACCTATGCCCTTCTTGCAAAAAGATAAGATTTTCAGCATAAGCTGGTTTAAAGACTACAGCTACATCACAATCGGATCATTTATTTTAGCTGTTGGATTTGTCTATTTCATCTCACCTCACAAGATTGTTCCAGGTGGATTGTTCGGTATTGCAATTGTCGTACACTACCTCACAAAAGGTATGTTCGAAATTTGGCCAGACGGTTTTCCCATTGGTTTGTTTAGCTTATTGGTCAATATACCGCTAACACTTGCAGGCATTAAAATCCTGGGGCCCCGATTCGGCGTCAAAACCGTAGCCGGTTTTGTCTTGAGCTCAGTTTTCATTGATTGGATTACGTATATGCGCTTAGACGGAGAAGCTCCGCTGGTACACGATGTATTGCTCTCCTGTATATTTGGAGGTGTATTGATCGGTGTTGGTACCGGACTGATTTTCAAATCGCGGGCAACATCAGGTGGCTCCGACATTATTGCCATGATCATTGCCAAATATACAGGCATGCAACTTGGACAACTGATGATTTATGTCGACTCCGCAATTGTACTTTTAGGTCTGGCTGCTTTTAAAGATTGGCAAATTCCACTTTACTCTTGGTTGGTAATCTATATCACCGGTAAAGCGATAGACATTACACTTGAGGGTGTCAGCTACCACAAAGCACTCATTATTATATCGGCAAAGCACGTAGAAATAAAACGGAAGATTTTAGATGATCTGGAGCGAGGGGGAACGTACTTTAAAGGCACCGGAATGTACACCAACGAAGAAAAACAAATTATCTACACCGTTGTAAGCAGACGTGAAGTTGCGATACTCGAAAAATTCATCTCCCAGGTGGACCCGGATGCCTTCATTACGGTGATGGATACGAAAGAAATACTTGGCGAAGGATTCCAGTCTTTGAAAACAAAAGTTGAAGACTAACTACGTTTCTGTGTACTACACCAAGCTTGGTCCAATAATTTCAACAGCCAATTATATTAAAAAAACCAAAACACCAGGTGGGACCTGGTGTTTTGGTTATATCTTATCTATCACAAGCAGCTACTACAAAGCCACCTCAAACTATTTCTTTTTGTATAGGCGAATCCAGTCCACCTCGAACTGATGAGGTAGTTGTTGCGGATGCTCAACGACAATCGAACTCATGTTGATGCGCAACGGTGCATCAGGAACAGACTGCTGTACACTATAAATCACATGATTGTTAATTTTCCATTGAATCTGTCCTTGTCCCCACTCTACACTGAAAATATAGAATTGACCAGCCGATAAACCTCCCAATGATTCAAACTTAGCAGTATCGGCCTGATTTAATCCAAAACGGCAAACGGTACCTGCCTCTAGCAAGTTCAACCGAAATTTATTTTGATCGTCAGAAAGACAGAACAAATCAACCAACTGCTTATTGGGCTGATATTTGATTTTTGCTTCTAACACACCACTCTTCAGCTGGAAACTTTGTTTACTACTAATTATACCTGATGAATAATCGAAACTTACGGGTGTAAATCCAACCGGAAAATTCCACACCAGCGAATCAACTTGTTCTTTTTTCACGGTCAATTGCAACACGCCACCTGACTGCAGTATATTTTCACCGTTTGTGTATGCCTGTAAATCTCCCGCTTTCGAAAAGTTTTTGCCAATAGATTTTTCCGCAAATTGACTAATTGGTTTCCATTTCGTTTCATCCAATTTACCCTCATCGAAGTTATCCTCCAACAAAAGCTCATGGCTCTCAAAGAAACCAAAATCAGCTCCATCTTTACGATACTTCTCATAAACTTGAAAGCGCAGCTGCCCTTTCAATTCATTATATGTCTTTTCTTTATGGTAGGCTTCCGTTTTCTCCCAACGATTCGGATCTTCCAAAAACTCTTTACGGGCAACAAAAGCTTCTGACTCGATTTCCTTTTTCAACTCTTCGTAGCGAACCCGTTTTGGAGAATTAACGATCTCCTTATAGTTCTTATACATTTTTTGATTCGGAAACTCAGTCCAGAACAATACATCAGCCGATTTTACTAATTCCTGGTATCGCTCAAATTTTTTGTGCGCAGCTGTACTTTCAAAAGTTTCGTCACCTTTGGGTTTAAATGCCTTCTTATCGGCATCGTACTTTTTACTTTGCACATAATCGCGCAACTCGAGGAATTCCTTAATCAGACTACCTTTCTCTAACTGCTGATATTTTTGGAAGTCAGCAGAGTCTTTAGTCACATAAAAGTCTTTAAATTTCGGATCTGAATCCAGTTTTTCAAACTCAGCGATCAACTTCGATTCGGGGCTACCGGCGAATTTCAGCGTTTGCGCATCTGTTCGTTCCTTTTTGAATACATTGGAACTGACATATTGTTCCAACTCGAGGTATAACTTCAGATCGGCAGAATCTTTTAGCTCACTATACTGCTGAAAATCAGAAAAAAGAGCATCCCTTTTATTTTCTACCTTAGGCGTATTTTTAAGCCCCTTGAAAGTACTGAGAAAAAAGAGTTTAAATGACATCTTATGTGAATTTTGATTCGTTTTTGTTCTGGAATAAAAATATACGTTGCGAGATTTTTCAGTTCTCCACGAAAAAGTTTATTTTCATCGTCAAATTTAAAAAAGCATGTGTACTATGGGAATCAAAAGAATCCATCTCCAATTCTTATTGATCTTTAGCCTTTTCGTTTCAACCCCGGTTTTCGCTCAGAACTTTTTCAACACGGATTATGATCCGGAAAAATCTTATATCTTATTGACGCATCCTACAGTTGAAAACATTGAGCGCATCCGTTACCTGATTGATAACCGCATACTTTATGTAGGAGAAACGGAATTTATTGGAATTTATTTTTACGCCGAACGATACGATTACTCGGAAACGATACGATACATCAGGGACAACAACCTTGAAAAATTTCATCTACAACGACTTACAGGAACATTAACCCTCGATAATATTTTTGAGCCAAATGATTTCACGAACAATTTCGACATCATGTTCAGCCAGTCGAAAGGCCTTATTTTATTCGGAGGGCCCGATATTCAGCCGGAAGCATATGGTGAAGTAAAAAACTTATCAGAAGTAACCGACCCGCAGCGACACCTAATGGAGCTTTCGCTGGTCTTCCATCTGTTGGGGAGCAATAAAAATCCAAATTTCACGCCATTTCTGGAGCGAAATCCGAAATATTTCATCCTCGGAATCTGTTTAGGCATGCAAACCATGAACGTTGCTACCGGCGGAACCATGATACAGGATATCCCAACGGAGCTTTACGACGCACACACGCCGCAGGAAATTGTACAGCTCGACCGCGACAATATTCACCGTAACTATTGGCAGGAAATCTTCGACAACCCGCAGCTGATGCCGGTAAACTTTCACCCCTTGCGACTCGAGATTGGCAGTTTCTTCGAGAAAGAAGTACATTGGAACAAAAGCAACATATCGCCCAAAGTACTAAGTGCACACCATCAGGCAGTTGAAGACCTAAACAGTTGCTGGGAAGTTACAGCCCGATCGATGGATGGCAAGGTGATTGAAGCTATTCATCACAAAAAATACCCGAACGTGTTTGGAGTGCAATTTCACCCGGAAGTGACTGCATTGTACGAAGACATGGAAGAATACAAATTTTCGCCCCGCGATGTGCCACAAACGTATCACCAGATTATTGGCCGAGACGGTGTTAAATTCGAAAAATTATTCTGGAAAAGAGTTTCCCGAGCGATTAATTAAAGACCAGAGGTTCTGATCTTTTTTCTCTAAAAAGTTCTATTTTTGCAGCTCGAAATTCGGGACGACAGCAGTTGTCATGTCATCGCATTTCGACCTTAGTGAAGGATTTGCAGTTATAATTATTTACCTCTTATGGGCTTTTTAGAAGAAATTAAACGTCGCAGAACATTTGGAATCGTCAGCCACCCGGATGCCGGAAAAACAACCCTAACCGAGAAGTTGCTTCTTTTCGGTGGTGCTATTCGTGTTGCCGGTGCCGTAAAAAGTAACAAAATTAAAAAAGGAGCGACCTCCGACTTTATGGAAATCGAACGCCAGCGTGGTATCTCTGTTGCTACGTCGGTCATGGGCTTCGAATACCGCGACTACAAAGTAAATATCCTCGACACTCCGGGTCACCAGGATTTCCAGGAAGATACTTTCCGAACATTGACAGCTGTCGACAGTGTAATTATTGTAATTGATGCCGCCAAAGGGGTTGAGCCGCAAACCGAAAAATTGATGAACGTTTGCCGTATGCGCAAAACGCCAGTTATGGTATTCATCAACAAATTAGACCGTCCATCACGAGATACCTTCACCTTGCTCGACGAAATTGAAGATCAATTAAAAATTGCAACACGTCCTTTGAGTTGGCCAATCAACAGCGGTGCTGACTTTAAAGGAGTATATAATATTTATAAAAAAAGCCTGAACCTCTTCGATGCCGACGTGCAGGAAGTTCAACCGGCTATCAAATTTACCGATTTGGATGCTCCGGAACTGGAAACACACATTGGTAAAGATGCAGATATGCTGCGTGAAGAGGTTGAATTAGTAGAGGGTGTCTATCCCGAGTTCGACCGCGAAGCTTACCTGGCAGGTGACCTTGCTCCAGTGTTCTTCGGATCAGCTTTATATAACTTTGGTGTTCAGGAATTGCTGGATGCTTTCGTAGAGATCGCGCCAAGTCCGAAGCCTAGCTTCACCGAGGAGCGCGAAATTAAGCCGGATGAAGAAGGATTCACTGGCTTCGTTTTTAAGATTCACGCCAACATCGACCCGAACCATCGCAGCCGCATTGCTTTCGTGAAGATTTGCTCCGGCCACTTCGAGCGTAACGCCGTGTACAAACACATCCGCACCGGCAAAAATATGCGCATCTCCAGCCCCACAGCCTTCATGGCTTCACAAAAAGAGGTGATTGACGAGGCTTTCCCAGGTGATATCATCGGGGTACCCGATACTGGTAACCTGATTATTGGTGACACCATCACTTCGGGTGAAGATGTACATTTCAAAGGGCTGCCAAGCTTTAGCCCTGAAATGTTCCGTTACATCGAAAATGCCGACCCAATGCGTCAAAAACAATTGGCCAAAGGTATCGACCAGTTAATGGAAGAAGGGGTTGCCCAGTTGTTTACCAGCCAGTTCAACGGCCGTAAGATTATTGGGACAGTTGGTCAGCTACAGTTCGAAGTAATCCAATATCGTTTGGAGCATGAATACAATGCCAAATGTCGCTTCGAGACTTTGCCAATGCACAAAGCTTGCTGGATTGAATGCAATGACCAGAAAATGCTGACGGAATTCAAAAAACGGAAGCATCAGAAAATGGCAATCGACAAACGTGGCCGCGATGTATTTATGGCCGATTCAGGCTTCATCCTGCAAATGGCTCAGGACGAGTTTAAGGATATCAAATTCCACTTTACCAGCGAATTTTAAGATTACCGGACAACAAGACATATCGAGGGTTTCACCAAAAGTGAGACCCTTTCTTATTTTCATACCGCATACAATTAAAAAAAGACCAGAACTGCCCCTTTTACTCCTATTTCCAAAATAACTTATATTTGCATGACATCAATGAAACCAAGATGACTGACTTTTATCACAGCGACCTGTTCGCGTACCTGGTGCTACCGTTATTAATTATACTGGCACGAATCAGCGATGTAACCGTTGGGACATTACGTATCGTGATGGTGTCGAAAGGGCAAAAGAAAATCGCCCCCCTACTCGGCTTCTTCGAAGTAATTATCTGGCTGGTTGCGATGAGTAAGATCATCCAGAATATCGATAACTGGGTAGCCTATGTAGCCTATGGTACCGGCTTTGCCGCCGGAAACTACATTGGGTTGATCCTGGAAGAAAAACTGGCCGTTGGTATTGTGCAACTTCAGATTATTACCCGTACCAATGCAGATAACCTCATTGCCAAGCTAAAAGCCAAAGGATACGGCATTACGTACCATGATGCTTACGGAGCAAATGCCAACGAAAAAGTAGCTGTAATATACACGATCATTAAGCGGGTTGACATTAATGAGGTAGTTGAAACAATGCGCACCTATAACCCGAATGCCTTTTACTCGATAGAGGATGTGAAATTTGCAAACAAAGGTGTCGAATCCTCTGTCAAATCTATGGAGCTATTCAGAAAAGGGAAATAACGTATTTAATAGTCTAGATAATTATTGATTTGAACAGTTTGCTCTCATAAAAAGGAACATGTGTTTTTTCCTGCATAATCGTTCATTCGCTTTTACAAACAAGGGAGAAAAAAACCGTCTGAAAGAAATTAAAAAAATTGTTAGCATCCTTTTAAATTCTTCAAAAAAAGGATGAAACATGATCGATTCTTCATTATTATTCTGATATTTGTCACACTTTTTAAAAGACATTATTTAGGCACTTTTCAAAAATTAATAACCACATGTTTAAGATTCAAACCTTAAATAAAATTGACCCGATCGGGTTAAAAAATTTCCCGCTGGATCAGTACGAGATCGCTAGCGAGTTTACTAATCCTGATGGTATCGTTGTTCGCAGCCAAAAAATGCACGACATGGAGCTTCCAGCAAGTCTGAAAGCTATCGCACGTGCTGGTGCTGGTGTTAACAACATCCCAATCGAAAAATGTACCGAACAAGGTATCGTAGTATTCAATACACCGGGAGCTAACGCTCACGCAGTAAAAGAATTGGTTATTGCCGGTTTGTTGTTATCGTCGCGTGGCATCGCACAATCAATCGAATGGGCTAAAACATTGGTTGGTAAAGGCGACGAAGTTCCTGCTCTGGTTGAAGCTGGTAAGAAAAATTTCGGCGGTAACGAAATTCGTGGTAAGAAATTAGCTGTTATCGGCTTGGGTGCAATTGGTGTTTTAATTGCCAACGCAGCACAAGCATTAGGTATGGAAGTTCTTGGTTACGACCCTTATATTTCAGTAAAACAAGCATGGAAATTAAGCCGCAACGTAAAACGCGCTGAAGGTATCGAAGTGTTGTTGTCTGACGCTGACTATGTAACAATCAATATTCCTCAAACTGCTGAGACTAAAGGTTACATCAACAAAGACAAACTGAAAATGATGAAAAAAGGCGTTCGCGTCATGAACTTCGCACGTGGAGGTCTGATCAACAACGCTGATATGAAAGAAGCTTTGGAATCCGGTAAAGTAGGTTGTTATGTAACCGACTTCCCTGATGAAGAAGTATTGACAATGAAAAACGTGATTGCAATTCCTCACTTGGGTGCTTCAACTGAAGAATCAGAAACAAACTGTGCAATCATGGCTGTTGACGAAGTACGTAACTACCTGGAAAACGGCAACATTGTAAACTCAGTAAACTTCCCAGAAGCTGAAATGGAACGTCATGGCGGACCTCGTTTGGTTGTTGCTAACAAAAACGTTCCGAACATGGTAAGCCAAATCTCAAGCCTGCTGGCTTCAGAAGGTTTGAACATTGCCAATATGTTGAACAAAAACAGAGCTGACATCGCTTATAACATTATCGATATCGACGGAGCTGCTCCTTCTGCCGAGGTAGCTGAAAAGCTAAAAAGCATCGAAGGCGTAATCATGGTGCGTGTACTTCCGTAATGTTTGCCCAGCTATAAAATTTATAAGATACCGGTTACTTTAAGCTATCATGCAAAAAGTACCGGTATCTTTTTTTTGCGGTTTCTTTATCGAGGATTTATTTTAAATTTGCATATCGTCTAACTCAAAGACTTAAGTCAAAATCTGGCAAAAATTAATTAAAATCATGAGTAACAAGTTAATTGAAAAAGCTGCTGATAACGTACGTATTTTAGCTGCAGCTATGGTTGAAAAAGCAAAATCCGGCCACCCCGGTGGTGCCATGGGCGGTGCTGATTTTGTGAGTGTATTATATTCAGAATTTTTGAACTACGACCCAAGCGACATGACATGGGCAAACCGCGACCGTTTCTTCCTGGATCCGGGACACATGTCTCCAATGCTGTACTCAATCCTGGCAATGACAGGCAACTACAACATGGATGATTTGTCAAATTTCCGTCAATGGGAAAGTGTAACTCCGGGACACCCTGAAGTAGATTTCGCCCGTGGTGTTGAAAACACGTCAGGCCCATTGGGACAAGGACACACAATGGCTGTTGGTGCCGCTATTGCTGAACGTTTCCTTGTTGCCCGTTTCGGCGAATGGATGGCTCACAAAACATACGCATTCATTTCAGACGGTGGTGTTCAGGAAGAAATTTCACAAGGAGCTGGTCGTATCGCCGGTAACTTAGGGTTGAGCAACCTGATCATGTTCTACGATTCAAACGATATTCAGCTTTCTACAGAAACAAGCGAAGTAACAATCGAAGACACGGCTAAAAAATATGAAGCTTGGGGCTGGAAAGTCCTAACTATCGAAGGAAATGAGATCGAAGCTATTCGTGGTGCTTTGCATGTTGCACACGCTGAAACAGAAAAACCAACCCTGATCATTGGTAAAACAATCATGGGTAAGGGTGCTGTTACTGCCGAAGGTGCCAGCTACGAACGCAAATGTGCTACTCACGGTATGCCATTAGGTGAAGCTGGTGCGTCATTCGAGAAAACAATCGCAAACTTAGGTGGTGATCCTGAAAATCCATTCGTGATCTTCGACGATGTTCAAGCATTGTTCGATGCTCGCAAAGCAGAATTGATTGAAGCTGCTGCCGCGAAAAAGGCCGAACAAGCTGAATGGGCTAAAGCAAATCCTGAATTGGCAGCAAAATTTGAGAAATTCTTCTCAAAAGAAACTCCTGAATTCGATTTCAGCAAAATCTCACAAAAAGCTAATTCAGCTACACGTGCTGCAGGTTCTGCTGTATTGGCTGCATTTGCAGGTGAAGTTGAAAACTTAATTGTTTCTTCTGCCGACTTGTCGAACTCGGACAAAACTGACGGCTTCCTGAAGAAAACAACATCATTCAAAAAAGGCGATTTCTCAGGCTCGTTCCTGCAAGCAGGTGTGGCTGAGTTGACAATGGCTTCAATCATGAACGGTATGGCATTACACGGTGGTGTAATCCCGGTTTGTGGTACATTCTTCGTATTCTCAGACTACATGAAACCAGCTGTTCGTTTGGCTGCTTTGATGCAATTGCCGGTGAAATATGTATGGACTCACGATGCATTCCGTGTAGGTGAAGATGGTCCTACTCACCAGCCAGTTGAGCAAGAAGCTCAAATCCGCCTGATGGAAAAATTGAAAAATCACCACGGACAAAACTCTGTGTTGGTATTGCGTCCTGCTGACTGTGAAGAAACAACTGCTTCATGGAAATTGGCATTGGAAAATACGTCTACACCAACAGCGTTGATTTTGTCTCGTCAAAATATCACCAATCTTCCTTCAAAAGCTGATCGTTACAGCGAAGCTCTTCAAGCAGAAAAAGGAGCTTACATCGTAACTGACTGCGAAGGAACTCCTGATATAATTTTGTTGGCTAGTGGTTCTGAAGTTAGCACGTTGGTTGCCGGTGCAGAATTGCTTGAAAAAGACGGTGTAAAATGTCGCATCGTATCTGTGCCTTCTGAAGGTTTATTCCGCTCTCAAAGCGAAGAATACCAAGCTGAAGTTCTTCCTGCTGGTGTAAAAAAATTCGGTATGACTGCCGGATTGCCTGTTAACCTGGAAGGTTTAGTTGGTGCCGACGGAAAAGTATTCGGATTGGATTCATTTGGTTACTCTGCTCCTTACACTGTGTTGGACGAGAAACTTGGATTCAACGGACAGAACGTTTACAACCAAGTAAAAGAAATATTGGTTTTAGCTTAAATCCAAAATTCATAAATAGTAGAAAGGCCGGAAATTCCGGCCTTTTCTATTATCCATTGTACAGACCAAATCCCAACTGGAATTTTATCTGCGAATTGAAAATAGATCTGTAATAAATCGTATTCTTTCCTCAATTGAAGCTATGGGTAGTTCTACCAATTTATATCCCAGCTTTAAATACACCTTACATATCAATTCGTGCAAGCGACAAGCATCAGAAAAAGTCTCTGTCCTGATTTCGTCTTGAACGTAAATCTCGGCCCATGGCGGGCAAACCAAAACTTCATCGTAGTACCGGTAATTCTCAGCTGCTTCCTTTAAACTACCTGAAGGTACAAATCCCCGAAACCGAGCAAAAGCCAATTGATCGGGTATAGCACGATCACTAAATGCAATTTCGTTGTCTCCTACTGATTCCCAAAACTCAATCCTCCGCTTCAGAACAGCATCTTGAAAAGCACCGACATTCATCCAGGGCAGAACATCGCCGTTCAAACGTATCTGCTCGGCAATTATTCCACGGGCGGCTTCCTCTCCTAATTTAAGTTCCAAGATCGCTAAACCATCAAGTAAAGAGCTTTTTCCGAATCCTGGCCCTCCGGTAATAACAATAATTTTTTTCCGCATAAAATAGGTTGATTTTGTCTTATAAAGTTAATCTAAAATTAAGCGGACTTTCACTAATTTAAAACAATTCTAAATGAACTAACTTCTCAAAAATCACACAAAAAAATCCGATTTTCTAACCTTTTTAGTTTAAGCACGTTAGTCGAGTGTAATTCTATGCTTAATTTCATTTTTAGCTCAAAACTTAAACATTGATTTTCAATCGTTTATTATTTTTAACACACAAATATTCGCGCGGAAATAAATATTTTTCATACATTCGCAATCGATATCGTGTACGAACACGAATTTTTTTTAACCCAATTCCGTGTACGAAAACGGAAAACTTAAAATAATAAACCAGGAATCATGGAACTGAATAGAACAACTGTAAAAGATGCAGCTCAATATCCAAGCCGCATATTACAATTCGGAGAAGGTAACTTTTTGCGTGCATTTGTTGATTGGATCATTCAAAAAATGAATAACGAGATCGACTTCAATGCTGGCGTTGATGTTGTACAACCATTACCAATGGGAATGATTGACTTAGTGAATAAGCAAGATGGCTTATACCACGTGTACCTGAAAGGTATTAAAGACGGAAAACCGGTAAAAGAATACCAATTCGTTAACTGTATCAATAAAGGAATCAACCCTTACACTGAATTTGAAGCTTACAAAGCGGCAATCCTGAATCCTGAATTGCGTTTCGTTGTTTCTAACACAACTGAAGCTGGTATCAGCTGGGACGAAAATGACAAACTGGACATGGAACCACAAAACTCGTTCCCAGGAAAAGTTACAGCTTTGTTGTATAACCGTTTCAAAGCATTCGAAGGTGCAAAAGATAAAGGTCTGATCTTCTTCACTTGTGAGCTGATTGACCGGAATGGCGACATCCTGAAAAAATTTGTATTGCAGCACGCTAACAACTGGAACCTTGGTGAAGAATTCATCAACTGGGTTGAAACTGCTTGTGCTTTCTGTAATACATTGGTTGACCGTATTGTCCCAGGTTTCCCAAAAGATGACATCAAAGAGATCCAGGCTGAATTAGGTTACGAAGATAACCTGGTTGTAGTTGGTGAATATTTCCACTTGTGGGTAATTGAAGGTCCTGAATGGGTAGCTAAAGAATTCCCTGCTGACCAAGCTGGATTAGAAGTGAAATTCGTTGCCGACATGACACGTTTCCGCGAACAAAAAGTTGCTGTTTTGAACGGTTGTCATACTGGTAGTTATGCAGTTTCTTACCTGAGCGGTATCGAAACAGTTCGTGAAGCATACGAAGATATGGCTGTTGGTAGCTTCATGCGCGAAATGATCTACGACGAAGTTTTGAAAGTACTGGATGGTACAAAAGAAGAGTTGACAAAATTCGCTGACAAAATTTTGGAACGTTTCGCTAACCCATTCATCCGCCACCAATGGTTGAGCATTGCCCTTAACGCTATGTCAAAATGGGAAACACGTAACTTGCCGTCAGTATTAGGCTACGTTAAGAAAGAAGGAAAACTTCCTGAAAGATTGACTTTCTCATTGGCTGCTATGATGGCTTTCTACAAAGGTGAAGTTAACGGTAAAACATATCCAATCCAAGACGACCAATATATCATGGATCTCTACGCTGAAGCATGGCCTGCATGCGATGGCAGTGAAGCATCAACAAAAGAATTGGTTGAAAAAGTATTGAAATTGGAACGTCTGTGGAAACAAGACTTGAACCAAGTGCCGAACTTGACTGAAAAAGTTGCAGGATACTTGTACCAAATCCAAAAAGTAGGTATGGTTGAAGCAATGAAAAGTGTTATTACCGAAGGACACCCATACATGCAAACAGCTGTATCAGCAAAATAATTAAACGATAACGAATAAAGTAACATCCGTAAAATGGCAGATTATATCAAAATAAACCCGCTTGACAATGTCATTATCGCACTGAAAGATTTCAGTAAAGGAGAAATCATTGACTTGGAAGGCACTAAACTTGAAGTGTTAAACGACGTGCCCCGCGGGCATAAGATCGCTGTTACAAAAATCGCTGAAGGCAACGACATCATTAAATATGGTGCACCTATCGGCCATGCGACAGCAGCTATTTTACCGGGTGAGCATATACACGTTCACAACGCTAAAACCAATTTATCGGGTACAATGTGTTACGAATTCAACCAAAAGTTGAATAAGCTGCCTTTCGAAAATCAATCATTGACTTTTGAAGGTTACAAACGCAGCAACGGTAACGTTGGTATCCGTAACGAACTGTGGCTTGTTCCTACAGTTGGTTGTGTGAATGGTCAGGCAGAACAAATTATTCAGCTGTTCAAAGAGCAAAACGACACAAGCGACATCGACAGCATCCATGTATTCAAACATGCATACGGATGCTCGCAATTGGGCGACGATCACACCAATACTCAAAAAGCATTGGCTCAGTTGATCAATCACCCGAATGCCGGTGGTGTGTTAGTTTTAGGACTTGGCTGTGAAAACAACCAAATTGATCATCTGAAAAAATTCATTGGAGAATACGATTCAAACCGTATAAAATTTTTAGTTGCTCAGGATGTAGAGGACGAGGTAGAAGAAGGTCTGAAGTTATTTCAGGA
>QKCF01000281.1 GCA_003246935.1 Sunxiuqinia sp.
TACCGACGGCGCGATAATGTGTGCTGCTGTTGCCGATTACCGGCCAAAATTCCCCGCTCAGCAAAAAATCAAACGACAAGTCAATGATATGACTATTGAGTTGGAGGCTAATGATGATATTGCTGCGTGCTTGGGTGAAATGAAAGTCGAAGGACAGGTATTAGTCGGTTTTGCATTGGAAACGCAGGATGAACAAAGTAATGCTGTGAAAAAAATGCAACGGAAAAAGCTGGACTTCATCGTGTTAAATTCATTGCAGGATAAAGGCGCCGGTTTTGGGGTTGATACCAACAAAATTTCCATCTTAACAAAAGACAATAAAGCGATTGATTTTCAGTTAAAGATGAAGACGGAAGTAGCCCGTGATATCATTGATCACTTGGCAAGCTGTTTGTAACTAACAGCACGACTTCCGGATTTTTATCTTATTTTTACTTCATCGCCATAACAAACTGCTATGAAGAAACTGAGTAGTCTGCTTGTCTTTTTTTTTATCACTCTTTCCTTTGTTCATGCTCAGGAATTGCGTTGTAATGTGAGTGTTTCTGCCTCAAAAATTCAAGGGGCAAACCGAAACGTGTTCCGTACAATGCAGGCCGACCTTTATGAGTTCATGAATAACCGGAAGTGGACAGATCATGTCTATGATATTGATGAGCGTATTGAGTGTAACATCTTCATTCAGTTGGATGAACAGGTCGCATCGGACGAGTTTAAAGGCTCGATGACTGTTCAGTTGCGTCGGCCGGTTTTCAATTCCACCTACGAAACAACCTTACTGAATATCAAGGATAAGGATTTCCATGTGCGGTATGAAGAGTTTCAACCCATGGATTTCAATATCACTTCGAATAAGGACAATCTGACCAATACGATGGCTTTTTATGCCTATATTATTATCGGCATGGACTATGACTCGTTTTCGCCTGAAGGCGGGACGGAGTATTTTCAAAAAGCACAGCAGATCGTCAATAATTCGCAGAGTTCCATTTACGAAGGATGGAAGGCTTACGAAAGCGAAAGAAACCGGTATTGGTTAGCTGAAAACTTGCTGAACCGCTCTTATTCGTCATTTCGACAATGTATTTATCGCTATCATCGGCTTGGGCTTGATTTGATGAGTGATAAGTTGGAAGATGGCCGTGCAGAGATTGCTGAGTCCTTAAAACTCTTGCAGCGGGTGTACCGGAACAGACCGAATATTTATTTATTCCCGATATTTTTCGATGCTAAAGCAGATGAACTGGTGAATATCTTTTCGGGTTCATATACATCGGAGAAAGAACGCGTATTGTCGATTTTGAATGAGATCGATCCTTCAAACGGGTCGAAGTATGCTAAGATAAAAGAGGACAGTACCTTCAATTTAGATAACGAATAAAAAAATCACACGTGCTTTTAGAGTTGCATATTTCCAATTATGCCCTTATCGATGAATTGCATATTCAATTCTACAAGGGTTTTAATATTATTACAGGTGAAACAGGAGCGGGTAAGTCGATTGTGCTTGGGGCTTTAGGGCTCGTCATGGGGCAGCGTGCCGACCTGAATGTGTTGCAGGATAAGGAACGAAAGTGTACCGTTGAAAGTATTTTCAATATAAAAGAATACCAGCTTCAGTCGTTTTTTGAGCAGGAGGAACTCGATTACGAAGATCAAACGATCTTGCGTCGTGAGATTAGTCCTGCAGGAAAGTCGCGTGCTTTTATTAACGACACACCCGTCAATCTGAAAGTGATGCAGGACCTGGCTTTGCGTTTGATTGATATCCACTCGCAGCACCAAAACCTGCAGTTAGGGAATCAATCATTCCAATTGAACTTGGTGGATCTTGTGGCGGAAAACGGAAGCTTGCTGGCTGAATATGGAAAAACATTCCGGGCGGCCCAGAAACAAGCTAAAGTTTTGAAGGACTTGCAGGAAAATGCAGAGAAGGCAAAGGCCGATCTCGATTATTTTCAGTTTCAGTTTCAGCAGTTGGATGAAGCAAAGCTGAAAGAGGGAGAGCAGACCGAACTGGAGGCGGAGCAGGGGACTTTGGAGCATGCTGAGGATATTAAGATGACTTTCGGACAGTTTGCCGAAGATCTGGAAGGTGAGGAGCTCGGCTTATTAACCCGGTTGAAAGATAGTTTGAGCCAATTTGGAAAACTTTCCGGTGTGGTGCCAAAGGCAAAGGAAGTTGCTGAACGTTTGGATTCGTGCTATCTGGAACTGAAAGATTTGGTAGCCGATTGTGCCGATGTTGCAGAACGGACAGAGCACGATCCCGACCGTATTCAGTTTGTAGCAG
The DNA here is from genome assembly GCA_003246935.1 of Sunxiuqinia sp. Lineage (GTDB taxonomy): Bacteria > Bacteroidota > Bacteroidia > Bacteroidales > Prolixibacteraceae > Mangrovibacterium. The sequence goes on from QKCF01000281.1 coordinate 2,294, forward strand.
AACGCCTGGATTTGATTTATAACCTGCAGCAAAAATTTCGGGTTGGTTCGGTCGACGAACTGTTGCAGCTCAAAGATGAATACGATCAGAAAATCAGCCAGATTGCTTCTTTTGATGAAGAGATTGAGGCTGCTGCAGCAAAGCTCTACGCTTTAAAAGTGCAGGTTGATCAGCAAGCGGCAGAACTGAGTGAACGCCGCAAGGCTGTATCAGGGCAAATTGCGCAGTCGGTTGAGGAGGTGCTGCAAAAGTTGGGCATGGTAAATGCCGTTTTTCGATTGAAATTTGAGGAGTTGGAACAAGCCGGAACATCCGGTAAAGATGATTTAAGCTTTGCCTTCTCTGGAAATAAGAATGGCCAGCCACAGGATATTGCCAAGATTGCCTCGGGTGGTGAGATTTCGCGCGTGATGTTGGCATTGAAAACACTGATTGCAAACAGCAAGTCGCTGCCGACAATCATTTTTGATGAAATTGATACCGGTATTTCGGGCGAGGTTGCCCTTAAGATGGGAACAAT
>QKCF01000291.1 GCA_003246935.1 Sunxiuqinia sp.
ATGCCGTGGATGCGCGATATGCAGGGGATGTCGGAAGATGAGCAGGCCAACCTGGCATTACTTTCCAACAGCTTTGAGGATCTACTGAAAGATCCGGAGAAGAAACAGATCATCGACAACGTTATTCAGCTGAAAGGAACAACCTTGTTTTCAATCATAAAAAAGAAAGCCGGCGATGACGCATTCGAGGACTTTTTATTCGACTACCTCAACGAAATCAAGTTCAGCAATGCCTCAATCGAAGATTTCAACCGCAGAGTACGTCGCAGGTTTGGCATCGACCTTATACCATATATGAAAGGTTGGTTCAGCAGTACCGACCTGCCTGCTTTCCTCATCGGAAATGTTTCAGCAGTGAACGTCCTGGATGGCGATCAATTGAAAACAATGGTTAAACTTAAAGTCAGCAACACGGAGGATACAGAGGGGATTATCTCTGTTGAGTTCAGAATAGGTGGCGGCTTTGGTCCCGGATCCAGCCGTAGTTCATCCGACAACGTGACTAAGCTGGTTCAGTTGGATGGACATCAATCCAAGGAAGTCAGCTTCCTGCTCTCGGGAACACCGCGCGGTGCAACAATCAATACATTAGTTTCCCGAAACATTCCGTCCGAAATCAATCTTCAACTCGACAATATTGAAGAAGACCAGAAAGCAACACCTTACGAAGGTGAAAAAATTGTTGACACTCCGGTACGCATAGCCGAGGATAATGAGATTATTCTGGACAATGAAGATCCCGGTTTTGTCGTAAGTGAGGACAACGAGACCAGTCTTCTGCAAAAACTGCTGATTCGAGAAGACGATAATGCCGAAAAATACCAAGGCTTCAACAGATGGCGCCCCGCACGTAACTGGACGCTAACAACCAATTCCGGATTCTACGGTGCTTATATTCGCTCGGCCTACTACGTTAAGGCCGGAAGTGGTGATAAAAAAGCACAATGGAACATACCGATTTCCGAGGGAGGGTTTTACGATGTCTACACCTATATCTCGAAAGAGAATCAAAGGGGAAGGGGACGCGATCGCAGTCCGGGTGAATATCATTACATCATTCATCACGATGATGGTGATGAAAAAATGAATCTCGACCTGAAGTCAGCAGAGGATGGCTGGAACCACTTAGGTGCCTACTATTTTTCACCCGACACCGCCCTTGTAGAACTGACCAATGAAAACACAGGCTCGATGGTTATCGCCGATGCCATAAAATTGATAAAACAGTAAAAAACAAAATAGAAAATGAAATCCATTCTAACCAAAATCAAGCTCCTGCTTTTCTGTGCAGTACTGCCGGGAGGATTTTTGTCAGCACAACAAATCCTAACCCTCGACAAAGCGATGGAGATTGCTCAACAAAACAGTCCGTCAATTCGAACATCGTTGCTCAATCTTGAGCGTTCTCAACAGTTACTGAAAGCACAAAAAGCAGCATTAAAGTCACAATTCACATTGAGCTTAACTCCCGTCGACTACAGTAAAAACCGCTCGTTCGACGACTATACCTCAACATGGTACACCAACGAGTCACTGGCCAGCTACGGAACATTTACCATCGAACAACCGGTTTTGCTGACCGACGGAACCATCTCGCTCGTTAACCGTTTTGGCTGGCAAAAAAGCAATAGTACATCCAGCGGACTCGAAAATGAGGCGTTTACAAACAACCTATACCTTAGCGTAAGCCAACCCCTTTTCACCTACAATAAACTAAAACAAGAACTGAAAACCCTGGAGCTTGATTTGGAGAACTCGAACCTGAGCTATGCCATGCAAAAACTGAACCTCGAGAAACAAGTGACTCAGTATTTCTACAATGTTTACCTTGCTCAAATGAGTCTTTCAATCTCTCAGGACGAGCTAAAGAACACGCGCGAGACTTACGAAATCACTCAAAATAAGGTTGAAGCAGGATTATCGGCTAAAGAAGAACTGTACCAGGCCGAGTTGAACTATGCAACTGCTCAATCCGACGTTCAAAACCAACAGGTATCATTAGACAATGCCAAAGACGTGTTCAAGCAATACATTGGCATGGATATTTTCGAAGAAATCACCGTGATGGCCGATGTTAATGCCAGCGAGGTAAGCGTTGATATGAAGAAAGCCATCGAATACGGTCTCAATTCCCGCATGGAAATCCGCCAGCGTGAAATCGACATCGAAAATTCTCAATTCGATTTGATTACCACCAAAGCTTCGAATGAATTTAAGGGAGATGTTAACCTCTCCGTCGGGCTGATCGGCGAAAATGAAAAATTGAAAGACATCTACCAAAATCCAACCCGCAACCCGCAGGTATCGGTATCGTTCAACGTCCCTGTTTTCGACTGGGGTGAGAAAAAAGCCAGAATCAAAGCGCAGGAAGCAGTCATTGAATCGGCTAAGTTGGATTTAGATGAAGAGAAAAAACAAATCATCATCGACATTCGCTCGGTTTACCGCAGTCTGCAAAACGATAAGATGCAAATTGACATTGCCAAACAAAACGAACGCAATGCCCAATTAACTTACGAGATCAACCAGGAACGTTACCGCAACGGCGACCTTACCGGAATGGATTTAAGCCTGTACCAAACACAGCTTTCAGAAAAAAAGATGTCGTACGCCCAGGCACTAATCGACTACAAAATAGAGCTGCTGAACCTAAAAGTTCAAACCCTGTACGATTTCGAACAAGGCAAAGCTATTGTGCCGGAAGAAATTCTTCAATCTCAAACCAAAAAGAAATAAGATCAGAACCGATATAAACAGAAAAAACAAACATCATGAATATAAAAGTATTAACTCCTCTAGCTCTTTTTGC
>QKCF01000483.1 GCA_003246935.1 Sunxiuqinia sp.
CCAGTCGCCTGCTTTTTCGAAAGTGCTCCGCTTTGTGCAGCAAAACCCCGAAAAATGCCGCATGAAAGAAAAGCAAAATAAATTAAGCCTGAGTTTCGAGCCGGTCGGGTCGATCGTGAAAGCAAAAGCGATCCTGGGTGAGGTCAATACGGATGTTTAGAAACTTATCTGATCTTCTGGAAACGATTTTGTCGATCATTGAAAGGCTACACCGCATAAACAAATCTTTTAGTTTTATCGCATAAGTGACTATTTGTCAGTGTTTATTAGTCTGTTACTATTTTTATAGTATTTTTTCTATAAAAATAGTTTGATTCAAAAATTTAATTACTATGTTTGTAGTAGTAAGTTCAAAAGATAATATAGGAATGGACCCAATTCAATTGACAAAAGCGGAAGAACAAGTCATGCAATATGTATGGAAACTGAAAGAAACAGTTGTAAAAGATGTAGTCGATCAATTTGATGATCCAAAACCTGCTTACACGACTGTTGCCACAGTGTTATCTGTTTTAGAAAAAAAAGGGTTTATTGAGAGAAGAAAGATCGGAAACATCAATCTTTTTTTTCCAGTAATCAGTAGAACGGAGTATGCAAAATTCCAGGTCTCTTCGCTTCTGAAAAATTACTTCAATGGTTCTTTCCCTAAAATGGCAACTTTCTTTGCAAGGGAAAATCAGCTAGATATTACTGACCTTGAAGCCATTTTGAAGGAAGCAGAGGAAGAATTGAAAAACAATAATCATAAGGAGGGCTAAACGATGGAGGAGCTCTTATATTTTTTTCTGCGTGTATGCTTGGGCAGTAGTTTGCTGTATGTGTTTTATTTTTCCTTTCTTCGAAAGACAACATTTTTCCAGATAAACAGAATCTACCTGATCAGTGCAACTATTTTACCGGTTTTATTGTCTCTTTTCCCATTGCACTATACGGTGGTCGTTCAGGCAGATACGACACAGGATCTTGTTGTATGGAGTAATATTTTGGGACAAACTCCTATGGAAACCGAGTTATCGGAGGTGAGCAGCACACCAAAATTCAATTGGGTTGTAATTCTTTTTGCTATTTACATAACGGGGGTTTTGTTGTTTAGTTTGCGATTGTTAATTCAAAGCCTGAAACCGATTCAAATTATATTTAAGAATAAGAGAAAGCCGGAAGGACGGTATCAAATTCATGAGAACCGACACTTTTCTCTTCCGTTCTCTTTTTTCAATCATATTTTTATTCATCCCGACTATCACAAACAGGAAGATCTGGAATCGATTATCGCCCACGAGGAAGTGCACATTCGTGAGCTGCACTGGATCGACTTGCTCGTCATAGAAGTGTTCACGCTGGTTTTTTGGTTCAATCCGTTCAGCTGGCTTCTCGAACACGCTATAAAACAAAACCATGAATACCTGGCAGACAGCGGTGTACTTTCCCGGGGCCAATCACCCGTCAGGTATCAACTTTTATTAGTTAACCAGCTAATGGGTATGCAGGTGCTTGGCTTTACCAATAACCTGAACTTTGCCCTTGGCCCAACACGTTTAAAAATGATGAAAAAACAAAAAACACCAAAGAAAAAACTAATTCGATTTGCTCTCATAATCCCGGTTCTTGCCGTCCTTTTGGTGGCCTTTGCCCAACCGGAGTATCACAAAAATGAGATAAATGATTTGGAACGACACGAATCTCTTCCTGTGACCGACACAACCGATAAAATTAAAATCATGGGCACTGTTGTCGACACAGAAGGAACACCATTGTGGGGAACGACAATTGTGGTCAAGGGAACGACAATCGGAACAGTTGTCGATAAAAATGGCCACTTTGAACTGGAAATCCCTGTTGGAGGGGATTTCGCTCTGGTTGCTTCATTTGTTGGCTATAAAACCAACGTCAATGAATTGAATCTTGCAGAGAACAGATCGAACAGTTATGAGGTGGCAGTTGATGGCAAGAAATACTATACCTGTAAGAACGAATATAATTTTGTGATGGAGAAATCTGTAATTGTGATTGATACGGATTTCCCGGAGCAAGTGCCACCGCCGCCACCTGCTTTCTCTGATAAACAAATTTCAGGTTCTGATGATGTCTTTTTTGTTGTAGAAGACCTGCCGCACTATCCAATGGGACATTATGGTTTGGGGCAATATATCAAGACCAAAAAGGGAGAAGTGAAGGAGAAAATATTCCTCGAAGGGAAAAAGCTGACCGGGAAAGCCACAATGGGGTTTACGGTGAATTCCAATGGCGAAGTCACAAACATACAGGTACTGGATAAAACAACAGAAGAAGCTGGAAAAGCGGCTACCGCCATTGTTGCCGGTATGGACAAATGGTCGCCGGGTAAACAACGTGGAAAAGCGGTTCCTGTAAATTATGCTATAGAGCTGGAATTTTAAGTGCAGACAAACTAACCCAAGAACGGAAATACAAGGATGGGTAAAAACAAATTATTGATGAAGGATGCAACCCGATCGGGTTGCATCCTTCCTTTTAATTTTTATTTCTTTTCCCTTTCTTTTCCATCCTCTCTTCGTAATTGTCAGGGAAGCACTTGGTGTCTTCAACACAATTCACCATGATGGTATTGGCCGAGTTTTCGGTAACTTCCTGGCAATACAAATTGTTTTTCAGTGCTCCGGTTTGGAAAATCATCTGTACGTAGTAATTTTTGCCTTCTTCTACATTAATCACTATGGGCTCGGCTTTTGCTTTGGATTGTTTTCCGCCAAATTGAACCGTAAAGGTATGTTCCCCAACCGGAACTTCATGGATGGAGTATCTCTTGTTGTTTAGCTTGCATACCAGCTG
>QKCF01000184.1 GCA_003246935.1 Sunxiuqinia sp.
GCAGCAACTGCGCTTTACGGCTCCAGAGCTGCAAACGGAGTTGTTCTTATAACCACTAAAAAAGGAGCTAAAGGGAAAAATTTGGGCGTTTCCTATTCCGGCAATGTTACCTTAGGATTTCTGGATAAAAGCACCTTCCCTGAATATCAAAACCAATACGGCGGTGGTTACGGCTTAGACTGGTATAGCGATTCCGACCGACCCGGACTGGAGTATTACGACTGGAACGGTGACGGAACCGATGAGTACATCGATCCAACTTATGAAGATGCGTCCATGGGCGAACCTTTTGATCCCAGTTTAAATGTGTATCAATGGAATTCATTTATTCCCGGGCTAGACACCTATGGGAAAGCACTTCCCTGGGTTGCCTCAAAGCATTCCCCGTCTGAATTTTTCGAGACCGCAACTTCACTGTCAAACTCGCTGCAAGTTACGGGTGGTGGAGAAAATACTTCCTATCGCTTCTCTTATCAGAATCTTACACAGACAGGATTAATGCCCAACAGCAACATGGATAAAAACAACTTTAGTTTTTCCGGCTCTTATGATATCACCGACAAAATAACAGTTTCGTCATTTGCAAACTACATCCATACGAGAACCAAAGGACGCAACTCAACCGGGTATAGTGGTAATATTCTATCCTCTTTCCGCCAATGGTGGCAAGTTAACGTTGATATCCTCGACCAAAAAGCAGCCTTCGAGCAGCTGGGCTCCAACGCCACCTGGAACATGAATGCCCCGGACGATTTGGCTCCTGCATACTGGGATAATCCTTATTGGGTAAGATATAAAAACTACCAAACTGACAGCAGAGACCGTTTTATCGGTTATACAAAAGCCGACTGGGTAGCAACAGATTTTTTGACTCTTACTGCTCGAGTAGCCGTCGATCACTATAATTACATACAGGAAGAAAGAAGAGCTGTCGGATCGATTGCTGAAGAATTTGGTGTCGGAAATGACGATAACGCATCCGGCTATTCGGTTAGGAGGGGTGCTTATACCGAAATTAACTTCGACTTAATGGCTAACTTTAAGACGGATCTATCGGAAACTGTGAATTTGACTGGGCTTATCGGTACGAATATCCGGAAAAGTTCTTTCTCCAATGTGTGGGTTTCAACGAATGGCGGCCTTGCGGTTCCGGGAATTTATGCTTTGGCAAATACGAAATCCCCCCTGCAATTACCGGAAGAAAATGAAAGGAGACATTCAGGTCAATGGTTATTTTGGTAATGCATCAGTTGGATTTTCGGATATTGTTTACATAGAAGGCTCGCTGCGTGTTGACCAATCTTCAACTTTACCGACGGATAACCATACTTATCTTTATCCGTCAGCATCGGCCAGCTTTATTTTCACAAAATTTATAGATCCTGAGATTTTAAGCCTTGGTAAATTCAGACTTAACTATGCTGAAGTTGGGAACGATGCTCCTTTCGCCAGTCTAACCAATGTTTACTACCAGGATTTCCCTTTCAATGGTAATGGTGTTGCATCAAACAGTGGTACAACCAATGCCAGAAGAACACTCAACAACCCGGATCTGAAATCGGAAAGAACAAAAAGTTTAGAAGCAGGTCTTACGCTGAACTTTCTTCAAAACAGATTGGGACTTGACGTTGCAATATATGATAACAGAAGAACAGTGGATCAGATTATGCCTGCCGCGATTTCCAACGCATCGGGTTCAAGCTTCAAATTTGTAAATGCAGGGGAAGTCAGCAATAAAGGCGTTGAAATCATGCTAAATGCAACCCCGGTGAAGATTAAAGACTTCAACTGGGACATCAATATCAACTGGGCCAAAAACAAAAGCAAGGTAGTATCGTTAGCAGAGGGAGTTGATAACCTACAGCTTGCTGACTTACAAGGTGGTGTTACAATCAATGCCCGAAAAGGACTTCCTTTGGGTATAATAATGGGTACCGATTTCATCTACTACAACGACGAACGATCGAAGGATAAAAGAATCATCGAAGACGGAATTTATCAAAAAACGGCTACTTCGGACCAACCTATCGGGGATGTTAATGCAGATTGGACTGCAGGTTTAAGAAATAGTTTCTCCTACAAAAATCTTACGTTCAGCTTTCTGATCGACTGGAAACACGGTGGTGACGTATTCTCTCTGGACTTATGGTACGGAACAAGTACCGGTCTGTATAAAGAGAGTGCAGGCCTGAACGATTTAGGTAATCCTATCCGGAACTATGTTACAGGCGATTCCGCGACCGACGGAGGCCTAATTCTACCAGGCGTATTACCTGATGGCACACCGAATAACGTAAGATCTGATGAAATGGGAACATATAGTACACCCCTCGGATCGGATGCTGCACCTAATGCAATGCACGTCTACGATGCAAGTTATATCAAACTAAGAGAGCTTTCGTTGGCCTATACGTTGCCTAAAACTCTCTTCAACAACTCATTTATTGACGGGATGTCGGTCGCTTTTGTAGGCTCTAACCTTTGGATTTTACACAAAAATCTTCCTTACGCTGACCCGGAAACAACGCAAGGCGCCGGAAACGTTCAAGGCTGGCAAAGTGGAGTTATGCCTTCATCCAGAAATTTCGGTTTCACTTTAAATGTTAACTTCTAATTCGTACAACAATGAGAAATACAACTTTTCTTCTAATCATATTACTTCTTGGCCTCCTTTCATCATGTACCGATGGATTCGAAAATCTAAACACGGACAAAAAGCACCCCCAAGAAGTCACAGCAGCTGTTATTTTTACGAATGTTGAGATTGAACTGGCTGATCAAATTTCGACCCCAAACGTCAACAATAACATCTGGAGACTAATGGCTCAGTACTGGACGGAACGCTCATACCGCGATGAAGCCAACTATGACATTGTAAACAGAACAATACCTGATTATATCTTTCAGGTTTATTATGAAATGCTGTATGACCTGCAAGATGCGACAGAAATTATCAAAGCTGAAGACCTGGAAGAACCAGGATTAGCTGAAAAAGAAATAAATCGTGCTAACAGGCTAGCCATTATTGATCTGATCAACGTATTCATCTATCAACGTTTAGTCGACATCTTTGGGAACGTACCATACACAGAGTCATTAGATCCAAGCAATTACACTCCTGCCTATGATGATGCGCAAGAGATCTACACTAAAATAATCAGTAAAGCCCGCTCTGCCGTAGCAACTCTTGACGATACAGAAGGAAGTTTTGATACTGCCGATCTCATCTATAACGGAGATGTAACATCATGGATAAAATTCGGAAACTCGTTATTGGTTAAACTGGGAATCGGCATAGCCGACGGACCATTGTCTGCATTAGGTCAATCAACCGTTGAAGAAGCTTACGCGAATGTTTTCACATCGATGAGTGATGGCGCCTATTTCCCATATCAAGGTTCTCTCCCGTACACTAACCCTCTTTACAAAGAATTGGTTCTTACCGGAAGACACGATTTTATTATGGTCTCGGGCATGGTGACTTTTATGACTGACCAAGCAGATCCAAGATTGGATAACTATTTTGAAGATCTGGATGGGATTTTGACTGATTATGGAGCAAGCGGTGGATCGTATGGCAGTAAAGTACATTACAACTCCAGCATAGATGATCCGGATTTTAAAGGCTTTTTGCTAACGTACGACGAACTCCAATTCTATTTAGCTGAAGCTGCTGCCCGGGGATGGGATGTTGGATCTCAGACGGCCGAAGATTATTTTATCGAAGGTGTTACAAGCTCTATCGTAGATTGGGGAGGTACAACAACAGAAGCTGAACACTATCTTACTGAAAACCCATACTCGTCATATGAAAGCTGGCAGGAAGCGATAGGTACTCAAGCCTGGGTCGCTATGTACACCAGAGGCTTCATCGGTTATACATTTTACCGTCGTTTGGACTATCCTACGATTCTGATCTTACCACCTAGTCCACCTACCGGAGTAGATGAGGTTCCAACCCGATTCACCTACCCGGTCAATGAACAGACCTTAAATGCTGCAAATTATGCGGCTGCGTCAGAAGCAATTGGAGGAGACTATTTAACTACCAGACTTTTCTGGGATATTCATTAATCAACCGTCACACTAAGACGATAAAAATAAAGAACACAACGAAGAAGATGCCGTCCAAAATTAAACATGGGCGGCATCTTTTTCATTTCCAACGTCGTCTTTCAATGATTTTATTATTGACCATATCCCTAAATGATTTTTCTAAAGGAATTAATTTAACAGGTCGATAAAACGTGTCTTTTTCCGGCTTATTCGTTTCAATCCACTACCTAAAAGCTCAGGCTTGCTTCTTGATAGCTTTAGTTCTCTTTTGAGATAACCGAAAATTAGATTTTCCCCCCGACAGCGCAAAAAGAAAACGGCCAATAAAAAAAACAGTACGATCACGTTTTCTGCTTTTTCTTCTTAGCAGCGGGGAAAAGTACATTATTCAGAATAAGCCGGTAACCGGGAGAGTTCGGATAGAGATTCAAATCGGTTGGTGGATCGCCAACCAGGTGTCGATAATCCTCGGGATCGTGCCCCCCGTAAAAGGTCCAAAAGCCCTTGCCTTGTTCTCCATGAATATACCGGGCTTCACCGGCTGCTTTATTCTCACCCATGATCAAAACATTGGACTTAATGAGCTTTGTATTAAAAGCCGTTGTCTGCCCCATAAAACCGCGAATAACCCGTTGATGGTCCTGCGTTAACATCGTCGGTATGGGGTCCCATTTGGCCGAAAAGTCGAATAAAGTGAAGAAGTCCTGCGATTGAGGTACATTACGGGTAGTTGTCACATCAATATCGGAGAAGCGATAAATGTAGGGATTCATTTCCAGCGTGAAGTCTTTAAACGCGAAAGTCGGCCCAAAATCAAGCCTCTGATTAGCGGCGGGATCTTCTGGATCACCATCGAACATGACATCGCAAATATCCACATCGTGAGCTGCTAGAGCAATGTCATAAGTATCGGTTGCTGCACACATGGCAAATAAAAAGCCTCCCCTTTCCACGTAGTTCCGGATTTGCTCAGCAACATAACGTTTCATCTCCGAAACCTTTGCAAAACCGTTTCGTTCCGCACCTCCTTCATTGAAGCGAACCTCCTCCTGATACCAAGGCATATTCCTATAGTTCGCATAAAACTTCCCAAACTGACCGGTAAAGTCCTCATGATGCAAATGCAGCCAGTCGTAATCCTTTAGCTTACCGGCTATAATTTCATCATCATAAATGAGGTCGTATTTAATCTCAGCGTAAGTCAGCACCATGGTTACCGCATCGTCCCAAGGCTGCTTGTTTTTGGGTGAATAAACTGCGATTTTAGGCGCTTTTTGCATGCTCACAGCATCTTGGTTCATCGAAGGACTAGAAATCTCAGAGAGGATCAGATTCGCCTTCGCATCAGCAATTTTTTCGACACTAACACCACGAATCACACACTCGGATTCAATCTCGGGCGCATATTGAATTAAAAAGCTACCTCCCCGATAGTTAAGCAACCACTTAACCTCAATTGCTTTTTCCAGCGTCCAATAAGCAATACCATAAGCTTTCAGGTGATTACGTTGCTGATCGTCCATCGGAATAAGCAGATACAGCGCTTGCCCTTGCTTAACCAGCACCAAACAAAAAAGAAGGAAAAGAAAAATGAACTTCGATTTTCTAGAACGGCGCTTCGTTTGGATCGGGTCTGCCATAGTCCATGTTTTTTTCAGTTTCAAAACCTGTATTAACAGGCATGCCCATACCTGCAGAATCGGCGTTCATTTTTGAACTAAAGGTCTGTCCAAAGTTACCACCCCCTATCTCTTCAGGAATAGCACTTTCCAAGTCACAGAATTTAACCTGTTGTTTCTTGAAGGCCAATTGCACATCACCAACCGAACCGTTACGGTGCTTGGCAATGATGATCTCAGCAATACCCAGCAACGAATTTCCGTTTTCATCCTCGGTAATACCGTAATACTCCGGACGGTGTATGAAACACACCAGGTCTGCGTCCTGCTCAATCGCACCTGATTCACGAAGGTCGGAAAGCTGAGGACGACGTCCTTCACGGTTCTCCACAGCACGACTCAACTGCGACAGTGCCAAAATCGGAATATCCAATTCTTTTGCAATGGCTTTCAACGAGCGTGAAATCATACTTACTTCCTGCTCACGACTACCACGCCCGGCATCGCCGGCAGTCATCAACTGCAAATAGTCGACGATTACAACACCAATATCATGCTGCATCTTCAAACGACGACATTTTGCGCGGAACTCAAAAATCGACAATGCAGGTGTATCATCAATAAAAATAGGAGCATCTTCCAGCACTTTCAGCTTGCGGTTAAAATTCTCCCACTCCCATTGTGCCAAACGTCCGTTCTTAATCTTCTCAGAACCTAGTTCGGTTTCAGCGGCCAATAAACGGTTTACCAACTGCACCGACGACATCTCCAACGAGAATACAGCAACACCAGCCCGATGTTCAACAGCCATATTCCGGGCCATTGACAACACGAAAGCCGTTTTACCCATCGCCGGACGAGCTGCGATGATCACCAAGTCAGTCTTTTGCCATCCCGAAGTCATGCGGTCCAAAGCCGTAAATCCGGTTGGAGTTCCGCTCAGACCATCTTCCCGCTTCGATGCTTGCTCAATCAAAGCAGCTGCTTCTTTCAGGATTGGCTTAATCGGCAGCGTTTCCTTTTTGATGTTCCCTTCAGCAACCTTAAAAAGGGCGGTCTCCGAGAAATCAATCAAATCATCCACATCAATATTAGCATCATAAGCCTTCGTCTGAATTTCAGAGGACACCCGAATCAACTCACGCTGAATATATTTCTGAGCAATAATACGGGCATGAAATTCGATGTGCGCAGCCGACGCCACGCGGCTGGTCAGCTGCGTAATATACAATGGTCCACCAACCTCATCGAGCTGCTCCCTGTTTTTCAGCTCCTGTGTTACCATCAACAGATCGACCGGTTTTTCGTGCGTAGACAAGTACTTAATAGCTTCAAAAACCTTTTTGTGTTCATCTTTATAGAAACTATCCGTATCAATAATATCAGCAACGCTAACATATGCATCACGTTCCAACATCAATGCACCCAAAACCGCTTCTTCCACATCCACAGCTTGTGGCGGAAGCTTTCCGTATTGGGCGTTGATTTGCTCAATTGTTGCGCTTGCATTATTAGTCCCTCTGGTATTTTTACGCTGTACTGCCATCGAAAAATTGTGTAAACTGATTGATTGTCAATGTATATTTCGCTACTGAAAAACGAGCGAAAAGGATTTTAAAGGTATAAAAAAAGGAGCCTCCAAAGCTCCTCTTATGGAATTTTCAATGTTAATTTTTATCCGATCTGATCTAAAATAATGAGTGTCAGCATCTCCTTTAAGTCGCGTCCCATAGCTGCAATTTGCTGTGGAATAAAACTGGTTGCTGTCATTCCCGGTGTTGTATTCACCTCCAGAAAATGGAAGACACCATCCTTCAGTATGAAATCAACACGCACAATACCCTGGCAATTACATAAATCGTAAACCTTTGATGCCAGTTGCTGGATATCGTTTGTCAGCTCCGGAGAAATTCTGGCAGGTGTAATTTCGTCGGTCATGCCCGCCGTATACTTTGCCTCAAAATCGAAAAACTCGTTCTTGGGTAATACTTCAGTTACCGGAAAAATAATCGCTTCGTTCTTCAACTTTACCAAGCCACAAGTGAACTCTTTTCCTTCAATGAACTCTTCAACCAGTGCCTCATCACTTTCAATCCAGGCTTTCTCAATAGCTGGAACTAACTCCTCTGCTGTTTTCACCTTTGTTACACCAAAGCTGGAACCACCAGCATTCGGTTTTACAAAGGCTGGCAAACTAAGCTCAGCCAAAAGTTGTTCTGCATCAATTGAATTCCCTTTCAGCATTCGCACCGATTTTGCCATCGGAATATCGAAATTACGCAGGTAATTGCTGCAAAAATATTTATTGAAGGTCAAGGCAGAAGAATGAACTCCACAAGTTGAATATGGGACATCCAACAACTCAAAATATCCTTGCAAGATACCATCTTCACCAGGAGTCCCGTGGATAATGATATAAGCGAAATCAAATTTTACGGTTTGTCCGCCAAAGTTGAAGCCGAAAAAGGATTTATCGACATCGGCAATTTTTTGGCCGTCGATCATTACCGACCAATTCTTGCCTTTCATCTCGACCATCCAAGGCTTAAACAAGTTGGTGTCGATCGACTGATAAACATTTTTACCACTTTGAACTGACACAACATATTCGGATGAGTCACCTCCGTATACAACTGCTATATTTTTTTTCATATTAACGTCTCAATAAACGAAGACCAAATATCTGCAATAATTGGTTTGCTTGTCATACTTACACCGAAAAAATCAAGTAAAATTAGGATTGAACAAGGCGACCCCGATTACTCACCAATCTCTCGATTCGAGATATAATCACGCCACTTTTGGATACCATCCTGCATGTCCTGCGCCAGCTCTGAATCGAATAACATTTCTTCGCCTGTAGTTGGATGAGTAAACCCTAACGTTTTGGCATGTAAGGCCTGACGCGGCAATATCTTAAAGCAGTTATTCACAAACTGTTTATACTTGCTAAATGTGGTCCCCCATAATATTTTATCACCTCCGTAAGTATCATCGTTGAACAGCGGGTGTCCGATGTATTTCATATGTACACGAATCTGGTGCGTGCGTCCGGTTTCCAATTGACATTGCACCAAGCTCACATACCCCAGCTCTTCAATCAACTTATAATGGGTAACGGCATGCTTACCGGATTCACCGTCTTCATAAACAGTAAAAACCTGGCGGTCTTTTACGCTTCGGCCAATATTTCCTTCAATCGTCCCTTCCGGCTCCTTCAAACGCCCCCAAACCAATGCAATATACTGGCGCCTGGTTGTTTTGTCAAAAAACTGCTGAGACAATTTGGTCTTTGCCAACTCTGTCTTTGCAACGACCATTAACCCGGATGTATTCTTGTCAATTCGGTGCACCAAGCCCGGACGAGGATCGTTTACCATACTAAACATGGGCAGATCCTTATAGCGCCAAGCCAAAGCATTTACCAAAGTGCCGGAATAATTACCATGTCCCGGATGAACAACCAAACCCGCGGGCTTATTGATGACAATCAATTGATCGTCCTCATAAACAACATTCAAAGGAATATCTTCTGCGATGATTTTCAATTCGCGACGAGGAAAATCCATCACAACGCTAACCTCATCACCAGGCTTCACCTTATAATTCGACTTAACCGATTTTCCATTGACCAGGATATTTCCGGCATCGGCAGCAGCCTGAATTTTACTGCGAGAAGCACTATCAATACGATTGACAATGAACTTATCAACACGCACTTGCTTCTGCCCCGCATCAACCTGAAAATTGAAGTGTTCGTAAAGGGCTGATTCTTGTTCTTCCTCTTCCTGATCGTCAAATAATTCGTCGAATTCTTCCCGCATTTTATTTTCCTGTTGAGTCTGTTTCTTTTTCTAAAATCGTATCCGATACGAGCTTGGCTTCGTCAACCGTCAACCAAATATCAATTGATGCGCCTTGCTCAATTTCATCGTAACTTGTGTGAGTAGGGCGTTGCTTCCAAACCTTCGCCGCAAGACTGTCTTCCTGCGAATCGATTGATTCGTCGTAAATAACCGCTCCAACGTTTAAAAACAAACTGGCGATCTCTCCCTTCGCCTGTACCAAAGTAGAACCAATCAGATTAGGAACCACCGTTTTTTCGCCATTGCCCGTTTTACCGATCGTTAAATCAATTCGAGAACCTTTATTGACCATCACGCCGGGTTCTACAGATTCCTCGTTAAGTTTTTGCGCCAAAACAAGATTTGAAAACTCAGAAGGAACATATTCAATCCTTCCAACGTTCAAACCAACTGTTTGCATAATATTCACGGCTTGGCGAAACGAGATATCCGTCAGTTTAGGCATTTCAACCTGCTCGGGCGACAAAGCACAAATGGACAGGAAGATTGTTCGTCCTTCCTTTACATCGTGACCGGCCTCAGGCATTTGCCCAATAACTGCTCCCGGCTCTGCAGTGTCCAGGTAAGTTGAATCAGCAATTTCGTATTGGAGATGCTGTGCCGTCAGAAGCTCTTCGGCTTTCTCAATCTGCATACCATCCAGGTCAGGAACAGGAAAAGATTCACCATGATTGGTATATATCCGGATTCCTACCATGGTTATCAACAGCAAAGCAACAGTTAACACAACAGCAATCGCTAATTGAATTAAAAATGTTCTGCTAATCAGGAAAGATTTCAGACTCATATTAAAATCGGGTTGAATTGTTATTAGCTAACAAAAATAACTGAAAAAACAGATAACGAAAGACGAAAAGACGGAGTTCACCTAACTCAATCGAAAAAACGGAAGGCTACAACACACAAAAAGGTAAAGAATCGTGATTCTTTACCTTTCTATGCAGTAATACTTATCTGATCTCTTAACGTTTGTGTCTTGGTTCGTCAGAAACAGTTAATTTCTTTCTACCTTTGGCACGACGACTTTTCAATACTAAGCGGCCGCCCGGAGTAGACATTCTTTCGCGAAAACCATGTTTGTTCTTACGCTTTCTGTTCGATGGTTGAAATGTCCTTTTCATTGGTATATTTTTTTATTTATTCTTACTCCGTTCAAATTCGGACTGCAAAAATATATCTTTTTTGATTCCCTCCAAAATATCAAGGGTTATTTTCTACTATTTTTCAACATTAAATGAATAACCTTCTTAGTTTCAAAGAATTCCTCTTCAAAAAAGTTATTCAAATCAAATATGTGAACCTTATCTTTGAACGGTTCCAGCTCGTCGTCAAAATCACCACCTTTCAGATACAGGATCCCATTTGCAAATTCGTTCTTCTGAACGGGACTAACTTTCGATCGAACCAGCGAAACAAACTTTGGAAAAGCAGTGACGGCCCGGCTCACGATAAAATCAAATTGTCCCTGCACTTTCTCGGCACGATGTTGCTCCGCGCGTACGTTCGTCAATCCCAGTTCTTTTGCGATCGCGTCCACAACCGTAATTTTCTTGGCGATGGAATCCACCAACAAAAACTCCGTCTCCGGGAACATGATAGCCAGCGGAATACCCGGAAATCCACCACCGGTACCCACGTCCATAATACGTGTTCCCGGAACAAATCCGGTAACCTTAGCAATCCCCAACGAATGCAGAACATGACGTTCGTACAACTGTTCGATATCTTTACGCGAAATTACATTGATTCGTTCATTCCATTCAGGATAGAGTTCACCCAACATCTCGAAACGCTGTTTCTTCGTTTCATCCAAGTCAGGGAAATATTTAGTAATGATTTCCATAGTCATCTTAAAGCTCAATTTACAGGAACGAAAACAAGAGCTTTCCCGGAAACTATCCTTGATGGTCGTCCATTTCAGTCGATTCAATCATCTTAAACAACATTTCCCGCGCTCTGAACAATTGTGCTTTCACCGTTCCGAGCGGCAAATTTAGTTCATTTGCTATTTCTTCGTATGAATATTCACGGAAATATCGTAATTCGACTAAAGTACGGTAGCGAGGTTTTAATCGGTGTACAATCCGGCGCAAAAGAATCGCTTTCTGAATACGGATTAATTTTTGCTCGGGATCGGGGTCAATTGACTTCAGCTTGATTGGCGGGTCATTATCATTATTCTCCTGCGTATTCTCTATCGAAATGGTCACCCCTCTTCTCTTCCGCAAAAAGTCAATGCAATTATTTGAGGCAATCTTAAACAGCCAAGTACTGAATGCATAATGAGGGGAGTATTGGTGTAAATTTTTAAATGCCTTACCGAAAGCTTCAATAGTCAAATCTTCTGCATCACTCTTGTTATTGACCATTTTCAATAGCATATAGTAAATTGCATCCTTGTATTTACTAAGCAAGCGGGCAAAAGCTTTCTCTTCTCCGCGCAAGGCAGCTTCGACTAATGCATAATCCTGCTGAGCTTTATCTGATAGATTTGGGTTTAATTCCATTTATTGCGTTGAACTTGTAAATAGATTGTTGCCTGATGAAAAAGATACAAAAAAGGCCGAACAAATA
>QKCF01000239.1 GCA_003246935.1 Sunxiuqinia sp.
ATTATCTTTGCGCCACATTTTAACAAATTGTTTATCAATTAAATTTTATTTCAATGCCAGCAAAAATCAGATTGCAGCGACATGGTCGCAAACGTTACGCTTACTATCACATCGTGATAGCTGATAGCAGGGCACCACGAGATGGTCGTTTCATTGAAAGGATTGGATCTTATAATCCGAATTCTAATCCTGCTACGATCGATCTTGATTTTGATAAAGCTTTAAACTGGCTTAACAAAGGTGCTCAACCTACTGACACTGTAAGAGCTATTCTTTCTTACAAAGGTGTTTTATACATGAAACACTTACAAGGTGGAGTTGCTAAAGGTGCTTTCTCTGAAGAAGAAGCAGAAAAACGCTTCCAAGCATGGGTTGCTGAAAAAGAAGGCAAAATCCAAGCTAAGAAAGACCGCTTGTCTAAAGAAGACAGCGATTCTAAAACTGCTCGCTTAGAAGCTGAAGCAAAAGTTAACGCTGATAGAGCTGAAGCTATTGCTAAGAAAAACGCTGAGTTGGTTGCTGAAGCAGAAGCTGCTGTTGCCGCTGCTACAGAAGAAGCTCCGGAAGCTGAAACTTCTGCCGAAGGCGAAGAAACAGCTGAGTAATTCCGGGTCGACACTGTTTTTAAGATTTGAACTTAATACAGAGAACGACATAAAAAAAGCGATGGAATCAATTTTCCATCGCTTTTTTCGTATAGTAGCTTAACTATTCTTCTTCATCTGTATTATCAGAATCAGTAATCCATTCCGGATCATAAAGGAAATCATTATACGGGAAACGTGTAATGTGAATCTTGTGCACTTCCTCGTAAAGCTTCTTTTTAAACTCGTCGATATTCTGCTTTTTTACCGCAGAAATAAATAAGGAAGGCGTATTCTTTTTACCCATCCAACTATTCTTCCAATCTTCGAGCGAGTAGTTTTCTTTCGTCTTCGGACTTAAATCTGCTTCATCTTTATGCACGTAGTTGTAGGCATCGATCTTATTGAAAACATAGATTGTCGGTTTTTCACGCGTATCAATTTCACTCAATGTTTGGTTTACAGTATCAATCTGCTCTTCAAATCCGGGATGGGAAATATCGACAACGTGAACCAACAGATCTGCTTCTCGAACCTCATCCAAAGTTGATTTAAAAGACTCTACCAATCCGTGGGGAAGCTTACGAATAAAACCTACCGTGTCTGAAAGCAGGAAAGGAATATTACCAATAACCACCTTACGAACCGTAGTATCTAAAGTCGCAAACAATTTGTTCTCGGCAAACACTTCCGATTTGGCCATCATATTCATGATTGTAGACTTACCAACGTTGGTATAACCAACCAAAGCCACACGAACCATCTTTCCGCGATTCTTTCGCTGCGTTGCCTTTTGCTTGTCAATCTTTATCAGTTGCTCTTTCAACCGGGCAATCTTATCCAAAATAATCCGACGGTCGGTTTCGATCTGTGTTTCCCCAGGGCCACGCATACCAATACCTCCTCGCTGCCGCTCCAAGTGAGTCCACATTCGGGTCAATCTCGGCAACAGATACTGATACTGCGCCAGCTCAACCTGCGTCTTGGCGTGTGCTGTTTGAGCACGTTTCGCAAATATATCGAGGATCAAGTTAGTCCGGTCCAACACCTTACAATTCAGTTCTCGTTCTATATTCCGCAACTGCGTAGGACTTAATTCATCATCGAATATGATCGTATCAATTTCGTGAATCTTAATATAGTTCTGGATCTCTTCTAGTTTTCCGGAACCAACAAATGTCGCCGGATGCGGCACATCCAGCCTTTGATAAAATTTATTTTTCACCACAGCACCAGCCGTATCGGCCAAGAATTCAAGCTCATCCAAATATTCCTGAGCCTGTCTTTCATCCTGATTTTGGTTGATTAACCCAACCAGAACTGCTGTTTCCTGTTGCGGAGCGGTTTCAATCATTCAACTTCAATTTATGGCATAAAAAAACCTGGTCTCGAACACGAAACCAGGATTTTTGTAATATAATGCGTCTTACTGTAATACAAAACTGATAGGCACCGTGTAAGAAACTCTTACTGGCTTACCCCTTTGCATTCCCGGCTTCCATTTTGGAAGACTGTTAACAACGCGAAGAGCTTCTTTGTCCAAAGATGAGTCAACACCACGAGCGATACGCGCTTGGGTTACAGAACCATCTTTATCAACTACGAAGTTCACGTACACTTTACCTTGGATTCCGTTTTCCTGAGCAATTACAGGATACTTGATGGCGTTAGCAATGAATTTACGCAAAGCTAATTCTCCTCCCGGGAATTCAGGCATGTTTTCTACAATGAAGAATACTTCACTTTCTTCTTCTTCTTCAGCTTCTTGTTGAATAACCGGAGCAACATCGATAACTGTGTTATCATCAGCTTCAGTGTCTTCAATCTCCAACTCATCTTCGATCTCAACGTCGTTATCCACGATATTCAACATCTCAACAACCTTTGGTGGTGGTGGTGGTGGTGGTGGTTTTACTTCTTCTTGACGCGTGATCGGAATGATCTCATCCTCTACCTCTTGCTGTACCACACTACCCAGCGAAGTTGCTTGCTCCACACGAGTAGTCCACTCAAATGCAAGAAGTGTAAGTCCCAGAGAGATCACAAGACCGATCTGAACAAAGATATTTCTCTTGTTCTCGAGATCAGCTTTCGGTGATTTCTTCAATTCCATAATTCAGTTTTAGAAGTTTATTCTGTGACAGAAACATTTTTTCTTTGAGGGGTTAAAGATATAAAATAATCGACAAAAGCAAATCTCCCTCAATTAAAAAAAACGGTCAAGTTGATCGGAATGGTAAAATTTACTCGAACCGGCTTTCCGTTTTGTAGCCCAGGCCGCCATTTCGGCATATGCTCAACAACTCGGATCGCTTCTGCATCCAATAATTTATCAACAGGCCGAACAACGTAAGCATCAGCTATTGTACCATCAGTATTCACAACGAAACGAACGAAAACTTTACCTTGTGTTCCTACTTCCTGAGCCAACTTTGGATACTTGACGCTTTTTGAGATAAAACTGAGTAATGCTTTCATCCCTCCGGGAAACTCTGGCATCTGATCTGCAAAGTCTACTATTGGCACTTCATCCGGTTCAGGAGAGTGCTGTGTTAAAACCGGATTTAACTCGATGCCAACGCCCGGATCAATCTCATCTGTATAATCGGAAAAGTCAATTTCTTTCTCGTCCTCGCCCAGGTTGAGCACGATTTCGTTTATGGAGATTGGTTTAACCTCAGGCTTTTTCTCCTCAGGCTTGGTAATCGGGATAATAATCTCCTCCGGAGCCTCCCATGACACTGTTCCAAGCTCCGGTATTCCGTCAACCGGCGTTTTATAACTAAACGCAGCCAGCACTGATCCCAAAGCAAGGACTAAACCAATCGAAAAAAATAAAGAACGACCTTTTTCCAAATCAACATTTGGGGATTTTTTCGTTTTCATAGCTTTAATAATTTTAGGTTTTAGGGTGGTAATAATCCTAAAAACAAAAACCAAACCAAAAAAAGAGGACCTCCTTGCTGTTTTGAAAATATTATTATATTTGCCCAGCACAAATGTCGGGGGATTAGCTCAGTTGGCTAGAGCGTTTGACTGGCAGTCAAAAGGTCATCTCCACCTGAAAATCAAAGAGTTACAACTACAAGTTGTGACTCTTTTTATTTTTATGCACACAGATGTGCACACAGAATTTGAGATGAATCTGTATTTATAATTCGATTTTAAACGCAATAGATTTTTCTCTCATTCCGGACGATAACTTGCAAATGATTCAGCAC
>QKCF01000066.1 GCA_003246935.1 Sunxiuqinia sp.
GATTTTGCTAACATTTTTACCGTTGATCTCGTTTTTTACAAGTATGCTTGTTAGCTTTAATGGAATATTAATGTCAAAATGATATTCTGATTGCTTTAAAGTTCTAATATTGAAGGCGGTAATTGTGCCATCAGTTACTGTTGGATACAGACAATACGAATGAAATCCTGAAGAATTGGGAAAATGAAACGCTCAACAGTCATCGGACATCAACAATATACTTTTCAGGGGCTTAAGGAGCTGCTGGCGAAGGCGAGCCCTGAACGTTCGGGAGATGTTTTGGCAGGAGTTGCTGCCCGGACGGTTGAGGAACGCGTTGCTGCTCAAATCGTACTGGCAGATACGCCGTTGGCTGATTTTCTGAAAGAGGAACTTATTCCTTATGAAGAAGATGAAGTTACCCGCGTGAATTTCGATTTATGCCAATTTCGTCGTTAACTGTTGGCGAATTTCGCGAATGGATCTTGTCTGATCTTGTTTCCGGTGATGATATTAAAGCTATTTCCGAGGGAATTCTCCCGGAGATGGCAGCTGCAGTTTCGAAGATTATGCGCAATCAGGATTTAATTCGGGCGGCGGCTAAAATTCGTCATGTGACTTCTTTTCGCAGCACCATTGGCTTGCCCGGTTGTCTGTCTGTTCGCTTGCAGCCCAATGATCCCACCGATGATCCGAAGGGAATTGCTGCGCAGATCATGGATGGCTTAAGCTATGGCTGTGGGGATGCAGTTATCGGTATCAACCCGGCAACTGACAATTTTCAATCGGTAAGCCGGTTGAATTATATGCTCGATGAGTTACGAGAAAAGTTCCGGATTCCGACTCAAAGTTGTGTGTTAACCCACATAACAACAACGATCAAAGCAATTGAGAAGAATGTTCCTGTTGATTTGATTTTTCAGTCGATTGGCGGAACACAAGGCGTTAATGAGAGTTTTGGAGTTTCGTACGACATTCTGAAAGAAGGATTTGAAGCCGGGCGGAGTTTGAACAGGGGAACAATTGGCAACAATTATATGTATTTCGAGACGGGGCAGGGAAGTGCTTTGTCTGCAAATGCCAATTGGGGAGTCGATCAGCAAACCATTGAAGCGCGTGCATATGGTTTAGCGCGTTGTTTTGATCCGCTTTTGGTGAACTCGGTCGTTGGCTTTATCGGGCCGGAATATTTGTACAATGGGAAGCAGATCACTCGTGCCGGTTTGGAAGATCATTTCTGCGGAAAGCTTTTGGGCTTGCCGATGGGGGTTGATATTTGTTACACCAACCATGCCGATGCTGATCAGGATGATATGGACGGTTTGCTGACTTTGCTGGGCGTTGCCGGCTGTAATTTTATTATGGGCGTTGCCGGTGCCGACGATGTCATGTTGAATTACCAGAGCACATCATTTCACGATGCGATGTATATCCGAACTGTTTTAGGCTTAAAGCCTGCTCCTGAATTTGAAGAATGGCTGTACCAAATGCAGTTGTTCGATAAAGGTATGTTACCGCGTAAGTTGGATGGAACGAATCGACTGATGTTGGATCCATCTTCATTCTAACACTTTAAAAGAAATTGGGATGATGAAAGTTGAAAAACAGATCATAAGCGAATCGCCCTGGCAATCGCTAAAACAATACACGCAGGCCAGCGTTGCCCTGGGACGCTGTGGCTGTTCTATTCCGACGCGAGAGTTATTGTCGTTCAAACTGGCTCATGCCAAAGCGATCGACGCGGTGCGCTCGCCCCTGGACTACGGTAAAGTGGCCAGCCACATTCGTCAAGCAACAGGGTTGGAGACGCTTCATGTTTCATCGGCGGCGGAAGATCGGCAGCAATATTTGCAGCGGCCTGATCTGGGACGCACTTTGTCGTTCGATTCAGCTCATCAGTTGAGTCGGATTTCAGGAAATGGACCTTACGATATTGCCCTGGTTGTGGCTGATGGTTTATCATCGAAAGCAATTGAAAATAATATTATCCCGATGCTGACCGATTTTGTTCCTCAATTGAAAGCAAAAGGATTCTCGATGGCACCTGTAACCGTTGTCGAACAAGGACGAGTGGCTATTGCTGATCAGATTGGTGAGATCTTGAACGCCCTAATGTCAATCATTTTCATTGGTGAACGTCCCGGGCTGAAATCTCCGGATGGCCTGGGTATTTATTTGACCTATAATCCGCGCAGCGGAACTACCGACGAACGGCGAAACTGCATCTCGAATGTTCGTAAAAACGGCTTGGCTTACCAGGTGGCTTGTTCAAAATTGCTGTATTTAATCGAAGAGTCATTTCGCAGGAAACTTTCAGGAGTTGAGTTAAAAGATGAGCAGACTAGCTTAGAACATGTCTGTCAAAGTGTGACTTTGCTTACTTCATCGTTACAGTTGGATTGTTGTTCTGAAGGATTACTTTGGAAGGGTAAACCACGTTTTAAAAAATAAAAAAGGAAGCACTGAGACTTCCTTTTATAATCTTGTTAGTTCTTAATGCATTTCGAAACTGACGAAGTGCCATCTTCCAAAATCAGGCGTACGAGATACATTCCTCGTTTAAAGTTTGAAATATCCATCCAATTGTAGTTGCTTGACGAAATCAATTTTCCACTCATGTCGAAGATCTCCATGCGCTCAACATCAGCTTGCGTCTGGATAGAATTTGTGGCAGGATTAGGAAATATTTTTAAATCTGAGTCTTGCTGAATATCGTCAAATCCGGTCGTTATACCTGTATACGTTGATTCAAATGCCCCTAGATCGGGTGCTGTCGAGTTGTAGCTAAATCCGCCGAATGGTGTACCTGCATCAATCAGATCGCTACCTTCTACCAGTTGTAAAAAATCAGTTTCGGGCAAAGTATAGTCATCATTCCGGGTAATGGTCAGCAGCGATTCATCGAGCGATTTGAAATCGTCGGCAGTAACTGTAACCGAACCATCCCAATAGTTGTGGCTCAAATCGCAAGCTGCTTTATCAATGTTGGCTAGTTCTTGTGTTTTGGCAGTATATCCCAGGTTGTTACGCATATATATTCCGTAGCCGTCGACATCTGTCAGGTAATCAGCTTCG
>QKCF01000462.1 GCA_003246935.1 Sunxiuqinia sp.
ACATGGGTGTTTAAAGCCGAAAATGTACGCGACTTTGCCTTTGTGAGTTCACGCAAATTTATTTGGGATGCGATGGGTGTGAAGTTTGGTGATCGTACCGTGATGGCTATGTCGTACTATCCCAAAGAAGGAAACCCGCTGTGGGAACAGTACTCGACGAAGGTGGTTGCACATACGATTCGAACCTATTCAAAACATACTTTCGACTATCCGTATCCGGTTGCCATTTCGGTACACACCAAGGATATTGGTATGGAATACCCGATGATCTGTTTTAACGGTGGACGCCCGGAACCGGATGGCACTTACAGCGAAAATAACAAAGCCGGTATGATTGGTGTGATTGTGCATGAGGTGGGCCACAATTTCTTCCCGATGATTGTGAACTCCGATGAGCGCCAGTGGACCTGGATGGACGAGGGTTTAAACTCCTTCCTTGAATACCTGACAGAAAAAGAATGGGATGTCGATTTTCCGACTAATCGTCGTGGTGGCGAACCTTATACTATTGTTGATTATATGAAGATGGATAAGAAATATCTGTCGCCAATTATGACCAACTCGGAGTCGATTTGGAATTTCGGGCAGAATGCCTACCACAAGCCGACCGTTGCCCTAAACATCCTTCGCGAAACCATCATGGGACGCGAACTGTTCGATTATGCCTTTAAAGAATATGCCAACAGATGGAAGTTCAAACATCCGTCGCCGGAAGACTTTTTCAGAACAATGGAGGATGCATCTGCTGTTGATTTGGATTGGTTTTGGAGAGGTTGGTTTTATACAACTGATAATGTTGATATTTCGCTTGAAAAAGTTAGCTGGTACAAAGCCAATACAACTAATCCGGAGGTAGAAAAGCCACTGCAAAAAGAAAAGGATTTGGACGTAAAACGTTCAATTACGACGATGCGAAACGAGGCAAGCCGGGCTAATACGATGGTCGAAATGGATCCGTCAACCAAAGACTTTTATAATAGTTACGACGAATATGCTGTTACAGAAGATGATTTGAAAGATTATAAAAAAGGATTGGAGGGCTATTCTCAAGAGGAATTGAGCTATCTGAATAACGGGCATAATTTTTACCAATTGGATTTTAAAAATATTGGTGGTTTGGTGATGCCGTTAATTCTTAAATTTAACTTCGCGGACGGTAGCTCTCTGGAAATTAGGGTTCCCGCAGAAATTTGGAGAAAAGATAATGATGAAGTTTCGAAAGTATTCGAATTTGAAAAAGAAGTCTCACAGATTACTTTGGACCCTTATCAGGAAACAGCAGATGTTGACATGAACAACAACTACTGGCCGCCAAGGGCGCAGCCAACTCGCTTCGAGATTTACAAGTCGAGCCAATGGCGGCAATCACGACCGAACCCGATGCAGAAAAGCAAACCGAAAGAAACTGAAGATAAAGAGTAGGGAAAAAAGAGAAGGAGAACTAAAAAGCAGCCGAACGAGTTGGGGGACTCAAGCGGCTGCTTTTTTATTTCTTGGATAAATATCTGATGTTATCTGGAGGTCGCGGGAGCAAGCTGGCGGTTTTGCCATTGCTTAAAAATTAAGATCAAGCTGCAGGCTACAATTAAATATGTGGCTCCAATAAGGGCTGTATAATTCACGTTCTTTCCCGAGTCTATTGCAGCACCGCCGCTCCATGCACCGATGGCATTTCCCATGTTAAAAGCAATCTGGAGGAAGGCTGCGCCCATCATTTCACCTCCGCGGGAGTTCTGTAAAAGCAGGAGCTGCGTTGGCGACGAAAAAGCAAACAAAGCGGCGGAAGCAATAAGTAACATGCATAGCGCAAGCGGTTGAATACCCACGAAGAAAAATAAAGTCATCAATGCAATTGCTGCAATACCTTGTACACCGCTTAAAACCGAAGGCATGTCGAATTTATCCGATAGTCGTCCACCAATTATGTTCCCGGTAACCATGGCCAGTCCGCATAAAACCATAATCCAACTCATCGATGCTGCACTAAAGCCAGTCATGCCGGTCATCAGTGGGTTTACATAGCTGTACATGCAGAAAACACCACCATTGGCAAAAGCAGTAGCACCAATCAGCAGCCAGGGCGACAGGTTTTTCAGAAAAGCAAATTGTCCCTTCAGCCCGTTATTGGGTAGGGCGTCCATTCGTGGTAGCCATCGCAACATGGCAATCAGGTTAAAAATGCCCCATATGCCGGTAAACAGGAAGATGATTCGCCACGAATATATATTACTCAGGAAGGTGCCAATTGGGACACCAGCCAGGTTTGCAACAGTCATACCGGCTACCATTAAAGCCATGGCACGGGCACTTTTGCCTTTGTCGGCCAGCTTTTCTGCAACAATGGCTCCAACACCGAAAAATGCTCCGTGTGGCAGTCCGGATACAAAACGCATTGTTAATATAGCCCAGTAGTTAGGCGACAATGCTGTAAAAAAGTTGCCCAGAGCATACAGGGTAACCAGTGCCAACAAAATTTTTTTCAACGGGTAGGTACGGGCAATGAGTACCATCAATGGAGCGCCGACACAAACGCCAAGAGCATAGGCCGAAATTAAATGGCCTGCCTGAGGGATGGTGACATGAAAATCGTGGGCTACATAGGGGAGAATCCCCATCATGACAAATTCGGCCATCCCTAATCCAAAGGTGCCGAACGAAAGAGTTAACAGACTTTTTTTCATCTTTTATTATTGCTCTCGATGCAATACCAACTTCACAACCGGTACTGTTTTCTAATAATTGTTTTCAATGGCAAAATTACGCTGGCTACAACAAATCAAATTCTGCGGGGTTGACCACGATATGGAAATATAGCGCAAACTTAATGGTGCGTGTAACTTTATTCCTTAAAAAGGGGTTATTGCTGGCTTCTCATAACACAAAATGATACTTTTAAGCAAATCCAATAACATGCAACCATTAATTGACCACATTCAGATTACCGTAAAAGACTTGGATCAAGCAGAGGTTTTTTACGATCAGTTTTTGCCCTTGATTGGTTTCGATCTCAAACGAAAGGTGAAAGCTCATATTGCGGAACACGATTTCGATGTAATAGAGTATGCTCATTCGAACCTGGCTTTTGCGATTACTTCGCCCCGGCAAGCTTTTAAAGATGAAAAAGTGCATCGCCGTAAACCGGGATCATTACACCATCTGGCCTTTCGCGCTGAAAGTAGGGTTGAGGTTGACCGACTTTACGAGGCACTTGTTTCAATCAATGCACCCATTGTTACGCCACCCAGGCTTTATCCCGAATACAGCCCCGATTACTATGCCGTATTTTTCAAAGACCCCGATGGAATTAAGTTTGAAATGGTCTGCAATAAGCCTGAATAAGCGGTGTCGGTTGTAAATGATAAACATCGTTATCTTTGTGCTGTTATAGCAGAACAACCAACCAAATAGAACGCATGCGAAAAATAACAGCTTTTGTTTTTACAACACTCAACGGTTACTATAAAGGTGTCGATGGCGATTTGGACTGGCACAGTAACGGGCTCGAAGAAATTGAATTTGCTCAAAATAAATTACAGGAAGGCAACACCTTGTTGTTTGGACGTAAGACCTTCGAAATGATGCGTAACTTTTGGGTAACGCCCATGGCTTACGAGCTTTTCCCTGCTGTAGCCCTGCGTATTAATCAGGCGGAGAAGCTTGTTTGTAGCAGTACATTGCTGAAGACAGACTGGGCAAACACTGAAATTTTGAATGGTGACATAGTTGCTAAAATTAAGGCATTGAAAGAAACAGAGGGGAATGATATTACCCTGATGGGAAGCGGTAGCTTGGTGAAGCAGCTCGCACAGGAAGGCTTAATTGACGAGTTTGAGTTGATGATTGACCCCGTGGTGTTGGGCAAGGGCGAAACCCTTTTTGAAGGACTCGATAAAGAATTGAACTTAGAGATTACCGATGCGCGCCTGTTTCGCGAGAGCGGCGTGTTACTCCTCTATTATAAAAAACTGGAAGCTTAATGGGCATGAAAGGATATAAATCGTTCGAAACCGAGCGGCTGCTTTTGAGGCCAACAACTGAACATGATGCCGAATTTATCTTCGAGCTGATGACCTCGCCAAAATGGCTGGCTAATATCGGTACGCGCAACTTGCAGTCGCCAGACGATGCTGCCAGATATATTCACGAGCGCATGTTGTCACAGTTGGCACGCCTGGGCTTTGGAAATTTCACTGTCATACGGAAAACAGATGGTGCTAAAATGGGCGTTTGCGGCTTGCACGATCGCGAAGGCTTGAACGGTATTGATATTGGTTATGCTTTTCTCGAACGTTTCGAAGGACATGGCTATGCCATCGAAGCGGCGCGACGTGTTAAGCAGGCTGCCATCGAGGATTTTTTGCTGACTGAGATTTACGCTATTACCACCCACGAGAATATTTCATCGCAGCGCATCCTCGAAAAATTAGGACTCGAGTACGTTTCTACAGTTCAGCTAGAGGGAGATGACAAAGAGCTTCGACTGTATTTGTTGAAGGTTGAACGAGAATAAATCAAATTTGAATTGAAACTGGATCACCCCGCTGATGTCGGTTGAGGGTATTTTTTTTATAAATAATTCCGAGTTACAATAGGACTTTATTGGTCATTGCGTGTCGTTTCAGTAGACTCTGTAAACAGGAATGGATCAATGGCCTGTTTTTTTATGTTGTCAAAGCTGTACTAAACTTGACAGAACCTAAACTCGGAATTATGAAAAAATGCTACTGGCTAATCGTTTCCTTTCTTTTTGTAGGCTTCTCAGTGGTGGCACAAATACCAAAGGGAACAGTGATAAACGATTCAATCTATTCCCAAAGCCTGGAAAACAACTATGGCGAAAGCCCAACCCGGGCGGTTTCAGTATACCTTCCACCTGCTTATGATGAAAGCACACAGCATTACCCGGTAATCTATTTTCTGCATGGTTTTACCGGAGATAATAGGGTGATGGACTACATCGCCGGATTGTTGGATCAGGCCATTGCAACCAACCGGATAAGACCTTTCATCATGGTAATTCCGGATGAAAAGACCACTTATGACGGAAGCTTTTACAGCAACAGCGAGCTCTATGGGAACTGGGAAGATTTTACAGCCTTCAATCTTGTTAATTACATGGACAAGAACTACAGGACGATTGCCGATAAAGATAGCAGGGGAATCACGGGGCACAGTATGGGGGGCTACGGAGCGTTGAAAATAGCGATGCACCACCCTGACATCTTTAGCAGTGTTTATGCCCTCAGTCCTGGTGTTCTGACAATTGTACGGGAATATGGCCCCAACAGCAATACCTACAGGGAACTGGCAAATATTAAAACGCAGGAAGAACTTGATAAAAGCTATTTCGGGAAGGTTATTATCGCTTTCGGAAAATCATGGACTCCAAATCCCGACAATCCACCGTTTTATTGCGACCTGCCTTTTACTTATGAAGGTGATGAGCTAATTGTACACAAGGACATTCTCGAAAAATGGTACGCAAACATGCCACTACATATGATTGAAGATTACCAGGATAACCTTAAAAAACTGAAAGCTATTAAGCTGGATTGGGGGAGAAATGCAGGAGATCGTTTTACGATTATGTGCAAGATGTTCAGTCAGCGTTTAGAAAATGTAGGAATTACCCATTTTGCGGAAGAGTATATTGGAACGCATGTAAACAACATATACACGGCAGACGGGCGTATACCAAATCAAATGCTGCCTTTCTTTGATTTTTACCTGAATTTTGAGGAATAATATATTTTTACAGAACACAAAGGGCCGATTTGTCAAAAAAGATTGGATCCTTTGTGTTCTTGTGTTTGTATAGCCGTGTTTGCAATGGTGTGTGTATTAGTTGTTTTGGTTGCTTCTTGGACGGTAGTGAAAATTATTTTTAATGTACAAAAGGCACAAAGCGGACTGCAATCAAATCACGGGAGATAATTCGATTTTCCTTCTTTTCAATTAAACGTAAATACTGGTAGTCGTCCCACTTAGCAACTGGGATAATCATTCGCCCGCCTGCCTTCAGCTGTTCAAGCAAAGGCGGCGGAACCGAGTCGGCTGCAGCCGTGACCACAATTGCGTCGTATGGAGCGTGCTCGGCCCAACCGGCATAGCCGTCTCCACTTTTTACATGAACGTTATCGTAGTCCAATTTTTTCAGCAGGCTGTCAGCTTGGCGAGCCAACTCGTCAACCAGTTCGATGGAATAAACTTGATCTACAATTTCCGCCAGTACAGCGGCCTGGTAACCTGAACCGGTTCCGATTTCGAGCACTTTAAACGAAGGTTTTGGTCTGATCAGCTCTGTCATATAAGCTACAATGTAAGGTTGTGAAATGGTTTGGCCATAGCCTATTGGTAAGGCTTGATCTGAGTATGCATATTCCTCGTATCCGTCCGCTACAAACAAATGCCGCGGTACGTTACGCATGGCTTCCAGTACCAACTGGTTACTCACCCCGCGAGCTTCAATTTGTTGTAAAACCATCAATTTCCGCATCAGTTCGTATTGGTCCCCGGAAGTGAAAAGTCCCAACAATAGGAAAAGTGATTTCCATGTCGCCATATCGTTCAAGTTGTATTATTCATTTGCGAAATATCGCTTGTAAAAACTTTTACGTAAATCCCAAGCTGTCAGTTGGCGATCGGTGTCTTATTCATAGATTATACGATTGCGATTCGCAGTTTGTCTTTTATCCCGCAATGTAACTCGATGTAAGGCTAAGGTGTAAAATAGGTCATGATCATCAGATTCATCATACTGGCTGTTTTCGGAATTGCCATGGCTCATGTTGAGGGAATTGTTGTGGTATATCTGCGAAAGGCTATGGGGTTACTGGAGCCGATGGCTGACATGCACAAGTTATTGGAGGAAGTTCCCAAATGGTTAGTAAAAGTTGAGATGACCAGGGAAGTTGCAACCATCGTTATGTTGGTTACAATAGCCTTATTGACCGGACAAGGCTGGTTCGAACAATTAATGATTTTCCTGTGGACCTTCGCCTTTTGGGATCTGTTTTACTATGTGTCGTTGTATTTAGTCATTAAGTGGCCGCCTAGTCTTAAAACCGTGGATATATTGTTTTTAATTCCGCGTCCATGGATTGCACCGGTTTGGTTTCCTGTTTCAATCTCTTTGTCGACAATTTTGTTGATAGCGGTGTTTTATCTTCTTCCTTTGCTGTAGCGGAAATAGGAGGGGCAAAATCCATCGAAATTGGCCAGCTAAGAATAACAAAGCTCCGCCTCAAATCGAGGACGGAGCTTTTGTTTGGCTATTTAAAATTCCTATTTGTTCAAATTATTCAGGAAGTAAGCTTGTTCCACTGGTTTGTAAGCCTGGGATGTTGGTAATGCGAACTTTGGACACGCCTTTTGATATGGCATTAAAGCTGTTGTCCAGTTTTGGGATCATACCGGCATGGATGGCTCCGCTTTCCTGCAGTGCTTTAAACTGCGTATGATTCAGCGAGGCAATCACCGAGTTGTCGTCTTCTGAATCTTCCAGTACGCCCGGTTTCTCGAAACAGAAAACCAGTTCCACATCGAAGTGTTCAGCGAACGCCACTGCGGCTTCAGCGGCAATGGTATCGGCATTTACATTCAGCATACTACCTTGCTTGTCGTGCGACAGTGGTGCCAGTACGGGAATTACATTCTTCTCCAGCAACAAGTTTAGTTCAGCAACATTAACGGCTACGATATCACCCACAAAACCATAATCGATGGTTTTTACGGGGCGTTTTACGGCTTGCATGTAGTTGAGGTCGGCACCGGTAAGCCCAATGGCATTCATGCCCAGCGCTTGCAGTTGCGCTACAATATTTTTATTCACTAGTCCGCCGTATACCATCGTTACCACCTCCAGCATGGCCTGATCGGTAATGCGGCGGCCTTCCACCATTTTGGTTTCAATGCCGAGGCGTTCGGCCATGGCTGTTGCCGAGCGGCCACCACCGTGCACCAGTACTTTTAGTCCTTCCAGTTTCGAAAAGCGGTCGAGCAAATCAGCCAAAGAGTCTTTCTCTTCCACCACTTTACCACCAACTTTTACGATTGTAAGTTTTTGCTTTGTCATAACAATTCTTGAAATGTCATTTATTGCCATTTATAGTCATTAAGTCATTGGTTGTCTACTAGGCCAATATGAATGACCATCAATGACGACTTAATGACTGTTCAATGACGATCTTCTCTACTTCATCTGGTCCAGCAACAGTTTCAATACGGTTTGTGCTGAGAACAGACGGTTTCCAGCTTCTTCCACAACGATTGAGTTCGGGCTGTCGATCACGGAGTCACTCACAATCATGTTACGGCGGACTGGCAAACAGTGCATGAATTTTGCATTATTGGTTACGGCCATCTGGCGATCGCTAACAGTCCAACTACGATCCTGCGACAAGATTTTGCCATAGTCGTTGTAGGCCGCCCAGTTTTTCGCGTAGATGAAATCGGCGCCTTCGAAAGCTTTCATCTGGTCGTATTCCGGTTTCAGGTCTCCCATAAACTCAGGTGCCAGCTCGTATCCTTCAGGGTGAGTTACCACTAATTCATAGTCGGTTGCGCGCATCCACTCAACAAACGAGTTTGGAACAGCTTGCGGCAAAGCGCGTGGGTGAGGAGCCCAGGTCATCACAACTTTGGGGCGAGCCTTGGTTTTGTATTCCTCGATTGTCAGGTGGTCAGCAAATGACTGCAGCGGGTGGCGTGTGGCAGCTTCCATGCTCACAACAGGTACACCGCTGTAATCTATAAACTGTTGGATGATCTTTTCTTCGTAGTCGTCCTCTTTGTTCTCAAAGCGAGCAAAAGAGCGCACACCAATAATATCGCAATATTTTCCGATAACCGGTACAGCTTCGCGAATATGTTCCGGCCTGTCGCCATCCATAATTACGCCCAGCTCAGTTTCCAGTTTCCAACCACCTTCGTTGATGTCGAAAACAATCACATTCATCCCCAGATTCAAACCGGCTTTCTGCGTGCTTAAACGCGTGCGTAAGCTCGAATTAAAGAAAACCAACAGGAGGGTTTTGTTTTTTCCCAATTCCTGATATTTGTACGGGTCTTTTTTCAATTCGAAAGCCAGTTTCAGGGCTTCATCCAGATTGTCTAAATCGTGAACAGATGTGAAGTGTTTCATATTCCTTGTTAGTTGATTTTTCCTTTTTCGAGCCATCCCGAAACGGGTTTGGGATAACAATCTTCAATAATAATTAATCAATAAGCATTCATCAATTTCTGATTTGCCCTTCGCCGTCGATCAGCCATTTGTAACTGGTTAATTCTTCCAGTGCCATTGGTCCGCGGGCATGTAGCTTTTGAGTTGAAATACCAATTTCGGCTCCCAAACCAAATTGGGCACCATCCGTAAACGCAGTCGAGACGTTACAATAAACTGAAGAGGCATCCACCAATTTGCGGAACAAATCCTGATGTTCGGCATTTTCGGTTACAATTGCCTCGCTGTGTTTCGAGCTGTATTCGGCAATGTGATCCAGTGCCTCGTCGAAACTTGCAACCGTTTTGATAGCCAATTTATAGTCCAAAAATTCCGTTCCGAATGACTCCGGGGTTGCCCATTCCAATAGGCTGGCCGGGTAACTTCCTTCCAAAGCGTTGTGTGACTGCTCGTCGGCAAAAACAATAACGTTGCTTTCCGGCAGCTTACTGCATATTTCAGGTAGGTCGGCAAGTCGGCTGTCGTGAATAATCAGGCAATCCAACGCATTACACACACTGACACGGCGGGTCTTGGCATTGTTCACAATAGCTCTTCCCTTAACTGTGTCGCCAAATTCGTCGAAATAAGTGTGGCAAATACCAGCACCGGTTTCAATAACGGGGATGGTTGCATTTTTACGTACGAACTCGATCAGCCCTTGCGATCCGCGAGGAATGATCAAATCGACATATCCTTGTGCGTTCAGGATTTCCGCTGTTGCTGCACGGTCGGCCGGCAATAAGGCCAAAATATTTTTGTCGATACCGTGTTTTTCGAGTACCAAATGAATCACCTTAACGATGGCTGTGTTGGAATCGATGGCATCGCTACCACCTTTCAATACACAGGCGTTGCCCGATTTCAGGCAAAGCGAGAATACGTCAAATGTAACATTTGGACGCGCTTCGTAAATAATACCGATCACACCAAAGGCAACCGATACCTTTTTGATGCGCATTCCGTTGGGACGAACAGTTTCGCTCAGAACGCGGCCAAGCGGTGAAGGTAAAGAAGCTACATTGCGAATATCGGCAGCAATACCGGCAATACGGTCAGCTGACAACTTCAGTCGGTCGTATTTCGGATCAGTCGGATCCATGCGTGCTAAATCTTTCTCATTTTCGGCTAAGATGGCATCCGTGTTGGCAATAGCTGCTTTGGCCACATCTGCCAAAATCGCGTTGATCTGGTCAACCGTTAATAGGTTTAATGATCTGCTGGCTTTTAATGTAAGCTCTAATTGTTTTTTTACCTCCATAGTCGTATGCTAAAATTAAAAGTCCCCTTCCCTGGGGGAGGAAGGGGACAACTCAGAATATCTTAAGAATTTGTTGAAGTCAACAAAAGGGGGTTATTAGAAA
>QKCF01000325.1 GCA_003246935.1 Sunxiuqinia sp.
GTCACCCAAGATATCTGAAAGGATCGCGAATTTGGTGTTACCTTTATCGGTAATCAAACCCATTGCGATACCCGATACCGGGCGTTTCATTTGAATACCAGCGTCCATCATGGCCATTGTACCCGCACAAACCGTTGCCATTGACGATGAACCGTTTGATTCAAGGATATCTGAAACCACACGAACTACATATGGGAAGTCTTCAGGAATCATGCGTTTAAGTGCGCGGTACGCCAAGTTACCGTGACCAATTTCACGACGGCTTAAGCCACGTGGTGTTTTTGCTTCACCCACACAGAATGGAGGGAAGTTATAGTGCAACAAGAATTTTTCAGTTCCCTGAACTGTTACACCGTCGATGATTTTCTCATCCATTTTTGTACCCAAAGTCACTGATGACAATGACTGAGTTTCGCCACGTGTGAAGATTGAAGAACCGTGAGATCCTGGCAAGTAGTCAGTTTCACCCCAGATTGGGCGAATTTGAGTCGTTGTACGACCATCCAAACGGATACCTTCATCCAGGATCATACGACGCATCGCTTCTTTTTCTACATCGTGGTAATATTTTTTGATCAACTTAACGTGTTGACCCAAATCAATTTCTTCGTTTTCAGCATTTGCCTCTTCATAAGCAACGATATACTCGTCAACCAACCCTTTGAACGAAGACATACGCAATTGCTTATCGGCAATACGTTGCGTTGCAATTGCATAACACTTTTCATATAAGTCTGCCTGCACTTTTTCGCGCAATGCTTCGTCGTTTACTTCGTGGCAATATTCGCGTTTTGGCTTACCTGCTTCAGCAGCCAATTCTTCCTGAGCTTTACAGTGAATACGGATCGCATCGTGAGCGAATTTGATAGCTGCCAGCATATCCTCTTCACTAACTTCATCCATTTCACCTTCCACCATCATGATGTTCTCGTAAGAAGCACCAACCATGATGTCAATGTCAGACTCTTTCAACTGTGCTGCACTTGGGTTCAATATAAACTCCCCGTTAATACGGGCAACACGCACCTCTGAAATCGGACATTCAAAAGGGATATCAGAAACCTGAATTGCCGCAGAAGCTGCTAAACCAGCCAAGGCATCAGGCATTACATTTTCATCAACAGAAATCAATGCAATCATCACTGCTGTTTCAGCATGGTAGTCAGCCGGGAACAACGGACGCAATGCACGGTCAACCAGGCGTGCAATCAGAATTTCGTCATCAGAAGGACGAGCTTCACGTTTAAGGAACCCACCAGGGAAACGGCCTGCTGCAGAGAATTTCTCGCGGTAGTCAACCGATACAGGCATAAAATCAACATCTTCTTTGGCTTCTTTAGCTGATACCACCGTTGCCAACAACATGGTACCGCCCATTTTTACAACAACTGCCCCGTCGGCTTGTCTGGCCAGACGTCCGGTTTCGATCGTAATTTCACGTCCGTCGCCCAGGTCAATCGTCTTAATAATTGCTTGACTCATAGTTTTTTGAACTAATTTTTAATATTCTAAATGTTTCTTGTGGTGGTGGGGTTATCAAAAATAATAAAAGGCAATAAGAATATTGCCTTTTATTGTAAAATTTTATCGACGTAAACCAAGCTCTTTTACGATGCTACGATATCTTTCGATATCTTTCTTGGCTAAATAGTCTAACAAGCTACGGCGCTTACCTACCAAGCTAACCAATGCACGCTGAGTACTGTAATCTTTTTTATTTTTCTTCAGGTGCTCTGTCAAGTGAGCGATACGGTAAGAAAATAAAGCGATCTGACCTTCAGCTGAACCAGTGTCAGTTGCGCTTTTACCGTGTTTTCCAAAAATTTCTGCTTTCTTTTCAGAAGTCAAATACATAGTGTTTATTTTTAATTGTGATACAATGTTTAAGCCGCAGCATCGCGTTCAATTACAACGGCTTAAAATTAGTTCGCTTAAAAAGCTGCGCAAAAGTAATCAAATAATTTGAATTACAACATTTTGCACTAAACAATTCTACCCATAAAAAAAGTCCCGACCAATTGATCGGGACTCCCATCACTACTACATGATTTTTGCTATTGTAAATGACTATTAATAGCCCTCATTCTGTGTGTAGAAACCTGGCTTCACATTGATCTGCTCTAACGGAATTGGGTACAGGTAACGTCCGCTCTTAACGTTAGCAACATCCGTTCCATCAGGGTTATTATAGCGATCAAACTTATCTGTTATGGCCGATTGCCATTCGTTCCAACGGACCAAGTCAAACCAGCGTACACCTTCGCCCATTAATTCGATGCGACGTTCGCGTTTAATAAAATCCATTGCAACGGTAGCCGAAGTCGTAGTTTCAGGTGAACATCCTGCCCGCTCACGGATTTTATTAACAATATTCATAGCCGCGGAAACATCTTTAGTGGAAAGAATCTCTGCATACATCAAAAGAATGTCCTCATATCGAATAACAGGGAGGTTTACCGGCCAGTCATTATAATCTAACATACTCGACTCAACGTCCAGAGACATATCCAGAGCTTCAATTTTTCTCATGGTCGGAAGAAATTTATAGAACATTGAGCGCGTAAAGACATCAACCTCACTGCCATCCGGCAATTCCAATTGATCGATTATTTGACTATAAGCCGGGTAGTTAGGTTCAGCATCATATCCATCAAGGAGAGAGTAGCCATAGCCTCTGGCATCACGATGGGTTTCCCCGCTTACAGTGTACTCTTTGTCAAACTCATACATGAGGCTTTTTTCTAAATACAATTCATTTCCAAAGATTCTTTGGCCAGTATAAGTTAGAGCAGGATTACCTGTACCGCCAGAACGATATTGAATCGCAAAAATTGAATATTTATTGTAGTACGTAGCATCCGGCATCCACTGCTTTCTCCATTCTGTGCTATCCGGGGCCCAAAATTTATCTCCGTTGCTTTCAGAATAAGTAATAACCGATTGTAATTCGGTTTCCGCCAACGATAAAGCAGAAGCATCATTCAACGGATATCCCGCCATCGTCATGTAAACTCGTGCCAACATTGCCTGAGCAGCGATTTTATCAGCACGACCGCTCGTGGCTATCGAGGCATTGCTACTACTGTTTACCATATTGGCCATTAACGGCAGTTTCGATTTTGCGGCAGTCAAATCGGGAATGATAATATTCTCATAAACTTCACTTGCTGTCGACTGTGCAACATCTTTCACTTCTGAGGGCGACATTGGAGAATCGATAATTGGAATATTTCCGAATAATCTTACCAATTCAAAATAAGCCCAACCTCTAAGAAAATATACTTCACCCAACAATTGCTCCTTTAGATCATCTCTTGTCCCAAAGTCGCAGTCTGGAATTTTCGAAAGAGCCACATTGGCATCGTAAATAACCTTATACCAGCTATTCCAGCAACTATTGATAGTTGGAAGATCATCGCCTGCTCTAAAAGTTGATATTTCAGAGTATTCCCGCAGAGCATTCGGAGTTGGATTAGCCCAAGCATTATCTGAACGACATTCCGAAAGAAGGAGATACTCATAGTTTGCAAGATATCTTAGATCTGAGTAAACGCCGATAACCCCTTGCTCTGATTGTGCAGGCGTCTGATAGAAACCATCAGAGCTTAGCAAATCAGAAGGCGCCGTCTCCAGAAATTCATTACAGCCTGATGCAGCGAACATTAAAAGGGAAGCTGCTATAATATATTTAAATCTTAATTTCATGCTATATTAGTTTTATCCGTTAAAAAGTAAGGTTTACACCCAGAGTAAAAATACGGGCCAGAGGATATCCGCTATAATCAAGTCCGACTGCACTCTGTCCACCCGGGCCTGATCCATTGTTGGACGCCTCCGGAGAATATCCACCGTAGTATTTATCCCATTTAAATAAGTTCTCAGCCGAAAAATAAACACGAGCAGATGAAATTGTCTTCAGGGTAGTAGGAAGTGTATACCCCAAGGTTACATTTTTCACGCGTAAATAGTTGGAAGAGTACAACCAACGTGAATCCAATGTAGCACCAGTTGTCGAGCTTAAAATATATGGAACTTTACCGTCTCCCTGCTCGTCTTCCGACCACCATGCATTTCTCCAACGTCCCATAACGTTACTACTTGCTCCCATACTAGGACGGTCGATAGCGCGACCAATAATACCATAAATTTTACCCCCGGTCTGTGCAGTCAACAACACGGATAAATCGAAATGTTTATACGAGAACGTATTTGTTAAACCGTAAATTAACTTTGGACTAGGACTTCCCAAATAATCCCTGTCATTTTCCTTATCATAAGTTCCGTCATCATTTAGGTCATTATAACGGATGTCTCCCGGTTTTATCGTTTTCCCTTCAAATGTCACAGGAACACCATCATGCGCAGCACTGTAATCATCAATTTCTTTTTGAGTTGTCCACACCCCAATTGCATCATACATGTAATACGTGTTGATTGGTTTACCAACCATCAGGATGTTTGAAGGGTTGCTGCTTGAAAAACCGGAATAAATAGGCGTGTTGTCAATTCCAAGCGATTTTACTTCATTCTTGTTGTAGGAAACATTGAGAGAAGTACTCCACTTGAGCTCTCCTTTTGTGTTGATTGTATTTAATTCAAATTCAAGCCCTTTATTGTCGATCGTACCTAAGTTGTCCCATACCGTTGTAAACCCTGAAGCTCCCATTGACGGAACCTGGTATAACAGATCCTTAGTTGTTTTTGTATACCAGTCTGCCGAGAATTGAATCCTGTTATTCAGGAATGCAAAATCAACGGCAACATCTGTACTGTAGGTTTTTTCCCAACCCAGATCTGCGTTTCCTAACGAATTGGCATTATATCCGGCAAAACCATTATAAGTTACTGCACTCATAGAAGGATAGGCGGCAGTATTGCTTATTGAGTTGTTACCAGTCACACCATAGCTCGCCCGAAGCTTCAGCGAACTTAACCAACTTAGATCCAAATTCTTGAAAAATTCTTCGTTTGAGAGCATCCATCCTCCTGAGATTGCAGGGAAAGCACCCCATTTATTATTCGCTCCAAAAATAGATCCACCATCGTAACGCATACTACCAGAAAGGAAGTAACGTTCAGCGTAATTATACTGAAGGCGGCCAAAGATCGAAGCCAGATTGTTCGGCGTTTGCTCAGTAACAAGATCGGTACCTATATTAACATTTGAACCATTAAACGAATAATTAATTGCATCGTTGGGAAATGGTTTGTTAAATGTTTGATTTGTAGTAAAACCAACATTTGTTTTTTCAGCCGATGCACCAAGCATAGCACCGATCGTATGACTTCCAAATGTGCGATCGTAGTTAACTAACCCTTGGATAAGAGTACTCCAAATGCGGGATGTATTATGACCACCTGACGAATTAGTTCCCTCTCCCTGAGCCCAACTGCCTCCGGTACTCGAGAAAATGTAAGTTGATCCTTCCAAATCATAATAATTTGCAGATCCTGATAGTTCAATGCGCAAACCTTCTACTGGCTGTACGCGCACAAAAGCATTGCCAATAATTCGCAACGTCTCATCTTCGCGAATATTCTTTTCCATAAAGTAGATCGGACTGGCAGCACTACCAGCCCAAGAATATCTGTCGTTTGGCTCAACATTGGTCATATACCCTACTCCGGGTTCTGAAACAGGGGCTGAAGACAGCACCGTATGTGAACGAGAGTCTTTTCCGTTTGCCCAACCTGCTCCTTCACTTTTTGTAAAAGTAGGCGCAATTGACATACCT
>QKCF01000201.1 GCA_003246935.1 Sunxiuqinia sp.
TAATTGATCGAATAATGTTTTACTGAGCGGATGACTGGATTGGCGAGCCAGTGACCGGATCATGTCTTTTTGTCTGGTGCTTAGCTGTTTGCCGTTGAACTGGATATTGGCCGACTGAGCATGTGTGATTGTGCCCGTTTTGTCGAAAACAACCGCGGTTGTACGGTATAGTTTTTCGATGACATCGGCATTTTTCAGGTAAAAGCCTTTGCGACCGAATTGGCGCATGGTACTGCCAAAGGTGAAAGGGATGGTTAATGCAAGTGCACAAGGACAGGCGATGATAAGTACTGAAGAAAAAGCGAATATTGTTTTCGAGCTATCTGTAAATTGCCAATAGATTGCCGCAGCCAGGGCAATGCTGATAATGATAAAGGTGAAGTACTGGCTGACTTTATTGACGATTCCCGAAAGGTTCGACTCGTGGTCGCGTTTTTCGGTGCTTTGGTTCCAAAGTTGGGTGAGGTAGCTTTGTTCCACTTCTTTTTGTATCGATAGCTCGATTGCACTGCCTGATTGCCGTCCCCCTGCA
The DNA here is from genome assembly GCA_003246935.1 of Sunxiuqinia sp. Classification (GTDB taxonomy): domain Bacteria; phylum Bacteroidota; class Bacteroidia; order Bacteroidales; family Prolixibacteraceae; genus Mangrovibacterium. Next base: position 533 of record QKCF01000201.1, read on the forward strand.
AACACAAAGTCACCCTCTTTTTTCGACACAGGGATGGATTCTCCCGTAACAAAGCTGTAGTCAATGTTCCCCTTTCCGTTGATGATTGTTGCATCGGCCGGGATTAGTTCCTGGTTTCGTACCAGAATCCGGTCGCCTGTCTTGAGTCGTTCAATGGGAATTGTTTCCTTGCCTGTTTCGCTTAGCTTGGTTACTGCCACCGGAAAGTAGGACTTGTAATCCCGCTCGAATGTTAGTGCCTGGTAGGTAATGCCCTGGTACCATTTGCCAACCAATAGGAAGAATACTAGCCCGGTTAACGAGTCAAAGTAGCCAATGCCGGATTGAGACGCAATATCGATCGTACTTTGTACAAACAGGGTAATCAGTCCCAAAGCAATAGGCAAATCGATGCTGATGATTTTCTTCTTCAGGCTTTTCCATGCCGACAGAAAGTAGTCGTTTGCACAGTAAAAAAGAACTGGGATACTTAAAGCAAAACTTAACCAGCCGAACAGTTGCCTGAACCCGCTTTCCAATTCATTTGAGCCGGGTAAATATTGCGGGAAGTGGTAAAGCATGGCATTCAAAAAGCTAAAGCCGGCGATTCCCATTTTGAGTAACAACGTTCTGTTCGACTTGTGTGCTTGTTGTTCCGAGGCATCTTTCATGCTGATTTCCGGAACGTAATGAATTGATGCCAAGAGTTCAACTAATTGGCGCAGGCTAATTCGATCGTCTATGAAGGTGATGCTGGCTTCTTTTTTAGGGAAATTGACCGACGATTGAATAACCCCTTTGTGCAACAAGTGAAGGTTTTCCAGCAACCAGATGCATGATGCACAATGAATCCCGGGAATGAAGAAGCGAACTTTCGATCGTCCGGCATCGTTGAAGTCGAGCAACTTTTGTTTGATTTCGGCTACGTCCAGAAAGCTAAACTTGTCTGAGGCTTCAAGCTCAGGCTGTTCAAGCTTAAGTCCTGGCATCTTTTCAATTTCGTAGTATTTGCCGAGTTTGTTGGTATTGAGTAATTGGTAAATTGTGACACATCCGTTGCAGCAAAAAGGCATATCGTTCCAAATGATCGGATGTTTGCCGCAGCTGTCGCCGCAGTGTACGCATTTTTTATTCGTTTCCGGGTGTTGGTTGCTCATCAGGTTCTGTGCTTCTCTTTTCGTGTTCCAAGTTAACAGTTCCGGCTTTGAAATGGTTGATCGAATTTCAGATATTTTAACCTGATTAAAAGACATTTGCAGTTAAAAATAAATAGAACAAATGTTTGATAGAGGAAAAGTGAAAGTTTTTTCAAAAAAATTATGAAGTCGGCGTTCTGTTTAAGAATTTTAATGTCAATAACTTGCTTTGTGTTAGCGATAATCGGATTAAATTATCCTTAATTTAAAAGCTCAACATTGTTATTGTATTGTTGTTTCAGTACTTTGTTTCGATTTGAAATGATAAACAGCGAGTGTGTATGAATAGACAGAACGTTTTTAGCCGGATCTGGAAGTTTTATTTTGAAGGATTTCGGAATATGAATGGTTGGGGTAAGCAAGTGTGGATTGTTATTCTGCTGAAGTTATTTGTGATGTTTTTTGTCTTGAAGTTGTTTTTCTTTCCGAATTTCTTAAAAACGAACTTCGATACAGATGAGCAGCGAAGTGAACATGTTTTAGAGAATTTAACCAATACAAAATAAAAAATCGCATGTTAGAAGCAATCGACTTATCTTTAGTAAACTGGTCGAGGGCGCAGTTTGCCCTGACGGCCATGTATCACTGGATTTTTGTTCCGCTCACATTGGGGATTTCCTTTATTGTCGCCATTATGGAGACAATCTATGTGAAAACAGGAAATCCGGAATGGAAAAAGATCACCAAATTTTGGATGACTTTGTTCGGGATCAACTTTGCCATTGGTGTGGCAACCGGTATTATCCTCGAATTCGAGTTCGGAACTAACTGGTCCAACTACTCGTGGTTTGTAGGTGATATATTTGGTGCGCCATTAGCAATCGAGGGAATCCTGGCCTTCTTTATGGAGTCAACATTCATTGCCATCATGTTTTTTGGATGGAAGAAAGTGAGTCAGAAAGTCCACCTGACGGCTACTTGGCTAACTGCTATCGGAGCCAACCTGTCTGCTTTGTGGATTCTGGTTGCCAATGCCTGGATGCAGATGCCGGTAGGTATGCATTTCAACCCTGAAACTGCCCGTAACGAAATGGCTAGTTTCTGGGATGTTTTGTTTTCGCCGATGGCCGTCGATAAGTTCCTG
>QKCF01000054.1 GCA_003246935.1 Sunxiuqinia sp.
TCGGTTAATCAACGCATTTACAAAATTCGAATTAATCTCCAGGGCCTTGTCATAATCGGCAATGGCACCGTCAACATCTTTCATTGACAGCTTGGCGATACCGCGGTTGTTGTATATACCGGCATTCCGGGGCGACAAATCTAAAGCCCGGTTATAATCATCGATCGCTTGCGTGTATTCGTGCAACGACAAATGGGCCAATCCCCGGTTGGTAAAAGCATCCGGATAATAAGGCTTTATCTTGATGGCAGCGTCGTAATCTTCAATGGCTCCGCGGAAGTCTTCGAGCTGCTGCTTGGCCAAACCCCGAAAGAAATAAGGTTCGGGCAGCTGCGGCTTAAACTTGATAACGATGTTGAAGTTTTCGATTGCCCCAACATAATTAGCTGTTGAAATACGGGTTTGCCCAACCCTGATGTAGTGGTTAATATTCAGCTGTGCCGAAGCAAGGCTGCTTATAAACAATAGAAGAAGAAAAATCTTAAATTTCATAGGGCGGACAATTTACGAAGAGCAAAAATAATATTTTCGCCCGGTATCGCTTGTTTTAAGTATTTTTATCTCGATTACACTTTTTTAACAAAACTGTACCATGAAAAATCGCTGTGAATGGTGTCAAAAAGATGAATTGTACCGCAACTATCACGATCAGGAATGGGGTGTTCCCGTTTATGACGATCGGGTTTTGTTCGAGTTTTTGATTCTCGAAGGCGTGCAGGCCGGCTTAAGCTGGCATACTGTTTTGAAGAAACGTGAAAACTACCGCAAAGCTTACGACGATTTCGACCCGGAAAAAGTAGCAGCTTACGACGAACAAAAAGTTGCGGAGCTTTTACAAAATGAAGGACTGGTTCGCAACCGCTTAAAGATTGCAGCCAGCATTACCAATGCACAACGTTTCCTCGAAGTACAAAAAGAATTTGGCTCTTTCTCGAACTACATCTGGAGCTTTGTCAACCATCAGCCCACCATCAATCATTTTGAAAGCCTGAAAGATTTGCCGGCCACAACTCCACTGTCCGACAAAATAAGTAAAGACCTCAAAAAGCGGGGCTTCAAGTTTGTTGGTTCTACGATTGTTTATGCGCACATGCAGGCAACCGGCATGGTGAACGATCATGTGGTGAGTTGCTTCCGCCACCAGGAAGTAGTAAGCGAAAAGCTTTCCTAGTTGTTGCTTTCCGAAGATTTCATTTTTAGCTTCAGAGGAGCGATATCTTTGTAGAACATTCAAGTAATAAGAAGAAAATAAGCTCCGTAGGAGCGATACCTGCTGCTTTTTGTCCAGGTGTCGCTCCTACGGAGCTCCCGTTTGTTGAAAATTGCCTTTTACTACAAAGATGCCGTTCCTACGGAACTGTTCTAATCGATATCTTATTCGCTGGCGCGCTTTTGTAAAGCGTACCAACAAGAGATCCGTTGTTTGTATTTCTTATTTTTTACCCTCTCATTCCGACGCTATCGGAATCTCCTTCCCTGAAACAGGGAGGGCCGGGTGGGTCAGTTGTTTCTCTGTTTGCTTGTCTGTTCCAGACGAAGCACGAATCACAGATTCGCGCTAGCGGGTGGTAACGAGGGGTTAGCTGTTATGAGTTTGTAACTCATTCTATAAGACAGTTTGAACATGCACAAAACCTTTTCCTTTGCTGGCGCGCTTTTGTAAAGCGTGCCTCTGTTTCTCTGCTTGCTTGTTTGTTCCAAAACAAAGCACGAATCACTGATTTGTTTCAGCGAAAGTGTTATGTCGTTAAAAACGACAGAAAGCTTACCCCTCGTCTCCGCTAGCGCTCAGACGAGGGGTAGGCGGGGGTACGCACAACCTAATTACTTGTTACTATCAGCTATAAGTTTTTGATAGTACTCCATTCGTGAAGAATCTTTTATTTTGGAGCATAATGCCATTAATATTGCTAATTTTTGTCTACTTAAAGAATACTTTAAGCTTTTGTCTAAGATGTCAATTGCCTTTTTATAATCTTTTAATTGGGTATATGATTTTGCTATATTTTGCATAATATCATCACTGTTGCTGGGATTTAATTCTACGAGTTTTAGTCCATAATTAATCGCTTGACTATAGTTTTTTTGTATATAATAAATCATAAAAATATAATACAATCCCTTCATCGATTTAGAGTTGACACTAAGTGCATTCTGATAAGATTTCAATGCATTTGTTGTATCTTTCAAAGAGAGATAACAATCTCCTAATTCTAGATAATTCGATAAAGGTATCTTCCTACTAACTTCAAGGATTTCTATACTTTTATTATACTCTTCGGAAGCTTTAGTTAAATGCTGGATTGCGATTCCCTGATTATCATCTCCCTGTCCCCTGTTAAGAATCTTTTGAGCTTCAGACTTCAATGCAACTGCGTAAAATGTATGGGTTCTCCAACTTTTAGGAGAAGATTCAACTCCTGATTCAAACAGCGAAATATCATTTCTCCATACTCCTATATGAGTTAAATCTCTGATTATAAAACTAATCGAAATACCCGCAATAATAGGAATTAATAAGATCCGGTATGTGTCTAATTTTAGCTTTGTTCCAATAAATTGAAGTAATATTATAAATGAAATTATCAATCCTAAGATTGGCATAAAGAGGAATCTTTCAGCCAATGTTGAACCAATTGTTAATTCGGGAAACAGATTAGAATAGATTGAGAATGTTATTAAATAAAACCATATCCCAAATCCCACTATAGATCTCGTCTTCAATGATTTAATTGCGATCCAAATTAAAAGGGCAAAGATTATCAAACTAAAAATCGGGCTAAAATTTGTGAAATCAACTATCGGGATTTGATTGTATGAATAATCATAAGATAAATGAAAAGGGTAAAACGTCAACTTCAAATAATTTATCCAAACATTTAAATTTGAAGCAAATCTTTCGGAACCTTCTGTTGCATAGATAATATTGTTTAAAATATTTGATGCACCCTCTGTTGTTGTTTGATCTAATACATTAAATCGAATGATTAAATATATAAGCGCAGAAATAATAAATGGAAAGGTTTTTACAAATGATTTGATTAAGCTTGTTTCATAGAAGTAATAGCTAACTATAAAGAAAACAGCTACAAAAGTGATAGAATCCTCTTTAGAAAATAAAGCACTCATATAAAAAATAATAGAAAGCCATAAGAAACAATTTTTATCACCATCAAAACTTTTGCTCCATAAAAGGAGTGATGCAATAGCAAAGGTTGCAGCTAGTAAAGTATCCCTACTTTTAACACTAGCAACTGCTTCGATATGTAATGGATGAATTATAAATACAAGTAATACTAATAGTGGTATAACTAAATTGACTTTCCTTTTTTGAAAAAGCTTGAATAATAAAGATCTGGATATGCAACAAAAAACTGTACGGCTAGTTAAGCGCTACGCTGCTATTCTTTGATTATTATTTAGTTGTTCAAATTCTGTTATTGTTTTGTATCCTAGAGCCGAATGCCTTCTTCTTTTGTTGTACCAGGTTTCGATCCACCGAAACAAAGCTAACTTGGCGTGTTCATGGTCGAAGAATCTTTGGTGATAAACCAGTTCAACTTTAATCGTTTTAAAGAAGCTCTCGGCAACAGCATTGTCCCAGCAGTTGCCTTTTCGGCTCATACTTCGGCTAACCAACTTCTCACATCCCAGAAGATTGGTGAACGCATTGCAGGCATACTGGATGCCACGGTCAGAATGAAAGATTAGTTCATTTGTAATCGGACGGTTCTTTACTGCCATTCTCCATGCTGGAATACTTGTTTCTTCCGCGCTCATGCCTTTGCTCATCGCCCAGCCAATTACTTTACGATCAAATAAGTCAATAATGACAGTCAGGTACATCCAGCCTTTGTTTGTTCGGATATAGGTGATATCGGAAACCCAAACTTTGGCTGGAGCTGATACCCAAAAATTCTGTTTTAACAGGTTAGGAGCAACCGGGTAGGTATGCCTGGAGTCAGTTGTTGTCTTGAACTTTCGCTTCCGCTTGGCTTGTAATCCAGCTGCATTCATGATTCGAGCTGTACGTGGTCGAGACACCTTGTGTCCTAAAGAGCGGAGTTCTTCGGTCATCCGTGGGCTTCCATAGCTTTGACTACTATCTTGAAAAATCCGTTTAATTTTTACCAATAACTTCTGGTTTTCATTCCAACGACCAGAATCTCCGGTCTGAAGCCAGTTGTAATAACCGCTTTTACTTATTTTGAATACTTTACACATCATCTCGATAGAAAACCGATTGCGGTGATCACTTATAAACTGGTAGATTTCCCATCGTTCACGGAGAAGATGCTGATTGCCTTTTTTAGGATATCCCGTTCCATCCTCGCTTCTCGAAGCTCTTTCTGCAAGCGAGCATTTTCCCGCTCCAAATCCGTCATCTTTGGATTCCCGTAACCTGGAAAACTATTGTCTTTGTACTGACTAAATTCCTTGCGCCACCGATAAAGTAATGCTCGGTCGATTCCCAGTTCATCAGCAATCTCACTGGCGTTCCCTCTGGCATGGGATAATTCGACTGCCTTTTTCTTAAATTCTTTGTCAAACTTCTTTCTCATAGGACTCATAATGTAGGTAAATAAATTATACTTAACCTACCGTCCAGTCAAATGTAGCAGTTCCAATCCTAATAAAATTGTTAATATTAAATATAGAACTATATTAACTGTGTGGCTGACACTTGGATTGAAGCTGTCAAATAACTCGTATTCAATGGCAAAGCTTAAAAGTGTCAAAGGTCTATATGTTCCTGAGTTTGAAGGCTGGGGCGTGAAAAAGTTTAGACTACCGTTACTAAAAATATCTGCTATTGCATTTAATCCTTTTGGTGTAGCTGAATTATTATAGGTATAGACCTGATCATCCAATGTATATTCAAAATTCTTAGTTTGAAAATAAATAGAAAGAGCTAAGACAGAAATTAAAATAATCCCCAAGTTTTTTATTAATCCTGACTTAGATTTCAAAACCGAAAGACTTTTTTTAACAGTATTTTTCATTTTGCATTTTTTTGAAATATCAGGATCAAATTGACGTTTCAACATAATTATAAACAATAATCAATTTTAAATAATTATAAGATATTGGTGCAACGTCTTTTTAAATCCATGATGCTTTCGACATAAGATTCTATTCCATTTTAAATAAAAAATATTCACATGTTATACGTTTTCAAAAAGTACATATTCCAATATGAAAATATTCACTCTATCAAGCTAGGCATAGCGTCCATACATATGCACCAAATACATATATTCCATTATTAAAGCTGGGGCCTATCATTATTTGATCTGCCCCTTAAATTACACAATCCTCACAAAACTTACTATAACCATTATTCAATTTAGCTTTATTCCAAATAATTATCTTCAAATGCAAAAAGAGGAACGAACGCGTCGTTCCTCTTTTTCAAGGCTTTTGGTTTGTGCCTGCTCGTTTTTAGTCGGTTTGTTTTGTTTGATTGTTGGGGCTAAAAACGGATGAACTGTTACTCCCTCGTTTTTTTTTACGTACCCGTATTAAAGCACGAAGCTATTCACCTCGTCGCTCCAGTTGCGTTGCGGGTCGGTGCCCACAGCCAATACGCGGAAGGCATATTGGTTGCCGCTGGTTAGTCCGGTAATGAGAACTTTGGGTCTGGTGGCAAAAGCTGTTGCCGTTCCGTTTGGAGTGGTCAGGTTGCGGTACTCAATGGTGTAGCTGTTGGCATGAGCCACGCGGTTACAAGTTACCTCAACCGTACCTTTCGACTTCGCCGGATGCACCTGCAGATTTTCGGGCGCATCGAGCGGCCCTGCAGCCTCGGCTTTCTTCGATAAATCGAAACCGCTGCTCAGCAGGATCTTTTCGTCGCCTTTGCCGATCTGGTTCACGTACATCCCCAGGTCGTGCAGCAGATCTTCGAGCACTTTACGTTTCTCGTTCTTGTCAGCTACAGCCTGGTGATCGCCGCTGTTAGAAGCGGCCAATGAGTCGCGATAGGCAACACGAGCCGCTTCAACCTCGTCGACCGTAGGCGAAGGCGTTGGAAAATTCGAATTATTCGAGACGCCCTTAATTACATCGAACGCCTTGACAAGCAACTCAGCATCGCTGTAGCTGTTTGTCGTAAAATTAATGAGCACTTTAAACATGTCGATTAATTTTATGGGGTTATATATTGGAGGGAAAACAGTTTCGGACAAAGCATACCGCCGGATAGACGATAAAGCATTTTTTAGCGCTACTCGCCCGGCAACAAGCCTAATAAGCTGCAGAAACAATAAGAAGAAGCTCATTCTTTCAAAGCGATTATTTACGCTCTCGCAGGCATCACCGGCAACGGTGTTTGCACGATCTGCCAATTGCCGGTGCCGATTTGCCATGGAGAATTGCTGATCTACAATTTGCCATCTCTTATTTACAATGCCCCATTGTAGATCTACAATGGTATTTCTCTTGTTTACAGTAGCATTTCTCCGATATACAATGGAACTTCTCCTGTTTACAATAGCATTTCTCTTATCTACAATGGAATTTCTCCGATCTACAATACCATTTTTCTTATCTACAATAGCGCATCTCTTGTTTACAATGGCGCATCTCTTATCTACAATGACGCTATATTGTTCAATAAAAGGCCATTTTCGGCAATTTTGAGGCTTCAAGGCCTCCATTTTGGCCAAAACCGGAAACATGGCCACATGTTGTTCCAAACCGTTGATACAAATCATAACAGGTCGTTTCGTTTATACATAGCTGTCCCATTCGCGGAACAGCGTTAATTGTGATTAGAATCTTCCCCTAGTGTGTTTTGCTTTTTTTCTCTTCTCTTTCTCTCCGCAGCGGCGCCTGGCATTATCGGAATCGTTTCGGGCAGGACTAAAAACAGACCGGCTCCTTACCGACTGGTTTTCGACCGTTCAGAATAAAACAACCGAAAACCTTATGAACAACAAGTTACGGCAGTTGAAAATAATAATTGCAAACGTTTGGCAATAAAAATGCACATAAGTGCTGAATAGCAGGAAATAATTGGCGAACAGGAAACGCAGCGAAAAGCGTGCTCGTTTGCTGTATCCCTTGACTACTCCTCGTTTGAGCAAAGCGGTAACGTGGAGAACTTTGTTATGGGTTTATAACTCATTTTATAAACCGGTTTGAACATTCATAAAACCTTTTCCCCTTTCGCTGGCGCGTTTTGCAAAGCGTGCCCGGAAATACCAATTTAAATGGCTACACTCTTATTCTCAGTTTGATTGTTGCTTTCCGAAGATTTCATTTTCAGCTCCGGAGAAGCGAGATCTTTGTAAACTAACCGACAACAAGAAAAAATTAAGCTCCGTAGGAGCGAAACCTGCACACTTGTTTGTTCAAGTTTCGCTCCTATGGAGCTTTTATTCGTCGAAAATTACCTTTTTCTACAAAGTTGCCGTTCCTACGGAACTCCTTCAATTTCTCAGCTTGTTTCTTTGTTCCAAACAAAGCACGAATCACAGATTCCGCTGGCGGAGGATTCTTCAGGCAATAACCTGTGTCATGTCGTTAAAAACTGCTTGTCCCGATACAATCGGGAAGAACAAGCTTACCCCTCGTCTCCGCCAGCGCTCAGACGAGGGGTAAGTAGGCTACCTGCTAATTAGCTGCAGAACAGCCAAACCCAGGCACCGTCATTTTTTAACGAGCTATATTTTGCAGGAATTCAACTTCAATAATTCTTAGTTGTCCCTCGGTGTTCAGATCTTCCGGGTCTTTAAAGCCATCGAGCTCCTTATTACCGTTCAGCTCAATCATATTTTGAAACAGGTCGGCCTCAACACCCGAACCGGTTAATTTAATCGTAACGGTTTGCCCCTCTGTCGGCTCCAGCGGAATCGTGATGTAACCCAGGCTTCTTTTCGTTTCTCCTGACCAAACTTTGGTGTCGTCCACGTAAATATCGATTGGGTAGGTACGGCGTCTCCATCCGGTTAACTTCAGGCTCACTTCATCAATCCGGCTTTTCTCCTTCAGTTGGTAAGAGATCCAACCGGTTGACAGGCGTCCGTCGTTTGTCCATTCACTCATCTCGTTATCATCGTAACTCTGGGCGGCCATCTCTGCATTTGCCCCTGCTGTTGCGGATCCGATCGGAATTGAGCGCCGGCTTGGAATAAAAGAGCGCGTTAACGGAGTCGGCCCTTTTTCCAAGTTTGAAGGCAAGCCTTCGGCCACCAAGTCTGTTCGCAAGCCATGTTCAACTTCCACAGGAACTGTTTCGAATTGGATTTCGGCACCCTTCAGCCCTTTTGCTGATGCTTTCAACTTGATTTTACCAGCCTTGGTGGTTGAGCGAATCAAAACCCGATTTACGCCGCATTCAACCGGCAGAGTTGTTGCTCCAATATAATTATCCGGCCCTTCAGCAATACCGCCAAGCCACTCGGCAGCACCGGTCAGTTCAAAATCGATTTCATTTAAAGCAGTCGGGCAACGTTGTCCGTCTTTGTCAACCACTTCTACTTGCGCTAAGGCCAGGTCTGCTCCATCAGCCTTAAAGCCAACAGGTGATTCTATTGCAGTCAGCTTAACGGCATAAGGTGCTCCGGCAGTCTTGATCACATCTTCAGAAACCACCTCGCCTTCCTGATTATAGGAAACAGCTTTAATCTCGCCAGCTTCCCATTTTATGTCGGGGAAGGTGTACAGGAAGCGATAAGAGTTCTCCCCCATCCCCTGCGATTTTCCGTTGACAAACAGTTCAACCCGGTCGCCGCCTGAAACCACATAAACAGTTTTCACCGTTCCCGGCTCATAGTTCCAGTGCCCGATAAGGTGTGTTAGTTGCTTTTCCAGATCAACCCATCCGGCCCACATCACTTGTTGGGCAAAGAAATTGTCCTTGGGGATACGCATCGGATCAACCTCGCCGCTGCGCCGGTAGTTCTGAGCACCGCGGTAATGCGTATTGGTATCGGAGAAAATAATTTTGGCGCCACCGCTACTTACCCGTGTTCCTGTTCCGGGGCGTTGTTCCCAGTAATCGTACCAACGCACAACATTCTCAATGGCGTGCGAATCCTGGTTATGGTTGTATGCCGAAGCATCTGCGATCTTGCTACCACTTACATTGTGTGCAAATGTTCCGCCTTCCCCGTTTTTATGGTAGGGAGGTGTAAACTCGTCCCAATATTTGCGTAAACCTTCATCCCGCGAATACTCGGTTGCAAACAGTGGTTTCCCGGCACTTTTGTTGATGTAAAGCATTTCGCCTCCGTACTCGGCTTCTTTACTGTCCAGCATCTCGCGGCTACCAATAGCGCGGCCGCCATGAGGATCGTACGTATTCCGAATGCTTTTCAACCCGGCCATATGATCCTCGCTGATGTTTTCGTTTCCACCTTCATAAAAGAGAATACTCGGATTATTACGGTTGTAAATAATCGCATCGCGCATCAGTTCGCAACGTTGCTCCCAACGACGCCCCGTCACATCTTTTTCAGCATCACCCGCAGGCATCACTTCAATCAGGCCCACGCGGTCGCAGGATTCCACATCCTGTTTCCAGGGAGTGACGTGCATCCAACGCACAAAGTTGCCATTCGATTCAATCATCAGCTTGTTGCTGTAATCGCTCAGCCAGGCCGGAACCGACATTCCCACAGCCGGCCATTCGTTACTGGTTCGCTGGGCATAACCTTTCATCATGATGACGCGATCGTTCAGGTAAACCATCCCATTCTTGAATTCGGTTTTCCGAAAACCGGTTTTCACAGGAACTGTATCAACCACTTTTCCGTCGATAACAAGTGCTGATTTAACAGTGTACAAATAGCCATAACCCCAGCTCCAGAATTCCAAACCGGCAACACTATCGGCTGCACTAAGGGTTTGTATGCCGTTGGCTGCAATCATGCGGAGCGTACCTTCAAAGCTGGCAACTTCGTTCCCTTGCAAATCTTCAACGGTAACCTTCAAGCCGGCAACAACAGCTTTTAAGCTTTCATTTTTCACCTGCGAGTCCACATGGATCACTGCCGACTTTTCGGGAATATGAAAGTCGCTTGCATAGACATAAACCCCGGTTGTTCCTAAAGTAGAATACAAGGGCAATGTTTGATAAACCTCACCAGCCGTATGCAAGTAGACATTCTTAGGGATACCACCGTAATTGGCATTGAAGTTCTTATCGTTCCACTGATAACGCTGGTTATAGAAGCGCTCGCGATAGTCCCAGGCATTGTCGGTGCGAACAGCAATCACATTCTCCTGCGGATAAGGTTTTACCAGGTCAGAAACATCGAGTCCAACAGCCATCACACCGTTTTCGTGTAAGCCGACCAAGTTTCCGTTCACATAAAACTCTCCGCCATGGCGAACGCCTTCAAACTCGAGAAAAACTTTGTCGTCCACGGTATTTTCAGGCAGCACAAAAGTTTTGCGATACCAGGCTATTCCGGTTGAAAGGTCAACAATATCCTTTAAGAATGCTTCATGCTCGTTCCAGGCATAGGGAAGCGTAACGGATTTCCAGCCGGAATCATCAAAGTCGGGATTTTCTGCACCTTG
>QKCF01000196.1 GCA_003246935.1 Sunxiuqinia sp.
TATAAAACGCGGGCAAAATGCAAAAGATGCAGCCCAAAATAGCGAGCAGAAATACTAATCAATCAAACGTTTAACAGCCAATTGATCTGAGCATTCTTCGAGCAGTCCGACAATGCTTTGTTTGAAGACCGGATGAATAAAGTCTGCCGCAACCTCCGCCAGAGGCTCGAGGACAAAACGGCGATCGATCATACGGGGATGAGGCAGTTCCAGATCAGGTTCGTGAAACACCAAATCGTCGTAAAAAAGCAAATCGATATCTATTAATCGTGAAGTATAACGGGCTGCCTTGCGGATACGCCCCAGTTCCAGCTCTATCGACTTTGTAAATTTCAATACCTCAACCGGTGTAAGCTTTGTCTCAATAACAACCACCTGATTCCAAAACAAATCTTCACAATCGAATCCCCACGGCTCAGTTTCATAAACGGATGATCTTTCGATGATGGCTCCCAACTCCTCCTCTAGACGCCGACGGGCAGTACTGAAAATCTGTGCCTTGTCGCCCAAGTTACCACCTAACAATAAAAAAAGCTTAGCCATCTTATAAACAAAATGTAATGAAATTAGTAAATTCGTGTCCAATAGGACAAAGAGCTGCAAAGCTACAAACACAAAATTAGATTTCAGCAATATGAGAAATTTTTTAAAGTACACGCTAGCTACAATTGTTGGTGTTACCATTACCGGAATCCTCGGATTCCTTCTACTAATCGGTATTTTCTCTGCAATGTTATCATTCTCGGACAAGCCGGTTGTAGTTGAAGACAATTCGGTATTGATGCTCGACTTCAAACAGCAAATTGTTGAACGCGCAGTCAATAATCCCTTCGAAGGCCTTCCAATTCCCCACATTGGAGAAACCGGGCAAATGGGACTGGATGATATTCTGGAGTGCATCGACAAAGCAAAAACCGACAAACATATCAAAGGAATTTATTTAAATCCAAGCGTCATCAGAGCAGGCATGGCAACAATTGAAGAGATTCGTCAGGCTCTGATCGACTTCAAAGAGTCGGGCAAATTTATTTATGCCTACAGCGATGGGTACTCTCAGAAAGCCTATTACCTGGCATCGGTTGCCGACAAGGTGGCCATAAACCCGCAAGGTATGCTCGAACTGCAGGGGTTGAACAGCAAACGTATGTTCTACAAACACGCCATGGAAAAATTTGGAGTTGAAATGCAGGTTGTCCGCCACGGTAAGTTCAAAGCAGCAGTAGAACCTTTCCTGCTCGATAAAATGAGTGAAGAAAACAAACTGCAAACACTAACCTACCTCAATAGTATCTGGTCGCAAATGGCTGACGGAATCTCGGAGTCGCGTGGTATCACAACGGAGAAAATCAACCAGCTTGCGGATTCTGTTGCTTTGTTTCTCCCTGCTGAAGATTTAGTGGAAGCAGGTTTAGTTGACACGCTCATGTACAAAGACGAACTGATCAACCAACTGAAAGGGCTAACCGGAATTGATGACGAAGACGACATTCCTGCTATTGGGGTCGACCAATACGCAAAGGTACCCGCCGCTGAACAGCCTAAGTTTGTCCGCGATAAAATTGCAGTGATTTATGCCGAGGGTGAAATTGACGGAGGTGATACCGATGGCATCATTTCTGAAAAATTATCCCGCACAATCCGCGAAGCCCGCCGCGACTCGTCGATCAAAGCAATCGTGCTGCGTGTAAACTCTCCCGGAGGTAGTGCTTACGGATCTGAAGTTATCTGGCGTGAAGTGAAACTAGCCAAAGAAACCAAACCAGTTGTTGTATCTATGGGTGACGTTGCAGCCTCCGGAGGTTATTATATCTCAGCCGCAGCCGATACGATTATGGCCGACCGTACTACCATTACCGGATCGATCGGGATATTTGGAACGTTCCCCAATATTGGCGAACTCATGCACGATAAAATCGGTATTACCTCCGATGCTGTTGGAACAAATGCCAATTCCGATCTGCTAGCTTACGACCGCCCAATGACCGGCTTTGAACGTACAAAACTGCAAGCTTACATCGAGCGCGGCTACGATACCTTCATTACGAGGGTTGCCGACGGCCGCTCAATTACCAAAGAACAGGTTGATGAAATTGGTCAAGGCCGTGTTTGGGCATCAACCGATGCCAAAGAACGCAACTTGGTTGATTTATATGGCGGTGTAAATGATGCCATCAAAATAGCAGCGCAAATGTGCGGATTGGAAAATTACCGGATTACAAAACTTCCGAAGCTACCGGATCCGCTGGAAGAACTGGTGAAAAACTTCACCGGAGAAGCCAGAACATTCTTCATGAAACAAGAGTTGGGCGATCAATATAAAATTTACCAAAAACTAAAAGAAGCTATTAACTCAAAAGGCATCATGGCACGTATGCCCTACGATATTACATTTGAGTAAAATCGGACAGTACAGAAAGCTTGTATTTTCACTGATTACAAGCACTTAAACAATAAAACAACACCGAAAGAAGTTACCTCACAAGGGTAGCTTCTTTTTATTGCCTTGTTTTTGGTAAATTCGCCGTACAAACGTGCGCTATGATAAAAATTCTGTTATATCCATTATCGGTTATCTATGGCTTGGTCGTCTATATCCGTAATATGCTCTACGATACCAAAATATTCAAATCAACTGAATTTGAGATTCCAGTGATTTCAATCGGCAATATTACTGTAGGAGGTACCGGAAAAACACCACATACCGAATATCTGGTTGAACTTTTAAAAAAGCATGTTGCAGTGGTGACGCTGAGTCGTGGTTATAAACGCAAGACCAAAGGGTTCTTCCGGGTGCAGGAAACTTCAAACGTCCAGAACGTTGGCGACGAACCCCTTCAGATTAAGCAAAAATTCCCAGAGGTAACTGTTGCGGTAGACGAGAGTCGCGTACATGGTATCCAACAATTAATGAGAGACGATAACCCCGATGTTATTTTGCTTGACGATGCTTTTCAGCACCGCAAAGTAACCCCCGGAATCAACATTCTTCTAATCGACTACAACCGACCGATCGAAGAAGACCACCTTTTACCATTGGGACGGTTGAGAGAACGCATTCATCAGCGACATCGTGCGAATATTATCATCTACACGAAATGCCCGGATGAGATTACACCCATTACCCGCCGGATTATCATGAAAAACGTAAACCTCCTACCTTACCAGTCGCTGTATTTTACAACCATGATTTATGCTGAGCCCGAAGCGGTATTCCCTGATTTAGTACAAACAAAGCCTGAACTAACCAACACAACAAAAGCAATCATGCTATCCGGAATCGCTAATCCAGCGCAGTTCCGGGGATACCTGCACTCAAATGTAAACCTTCTGGATGAAATCGTGTTTAGTGATCATCATAACTTCACAAAAAAGGATTACACACAGATTGAAAATATTTTTCAGAAACATAAATCAGAAAATACTTATCTTCTAACGACTGAAAAAGATGCTGTTCGGCTGCGTTTTTCAACAGAGTTGAGCGACGAGTTAAAAGCAAAACTTTTCTATATTCCTGTAAAGATTCATTTCCTCGACAGTGAGGGTAAAAGTTTCAACAAAAAAATAGTAGGCTATGTTAAAGACAATAGAAGCAACCGCAGACTTCATCAGCAAAATAATTGGTAAACAACCAGAAATCGGAATTATTTTAGGTTCCGGATTAGGTGGTTTGGCTAACGAAATTGAAATCGAAAAAGAAATTCCGTACGGCAACATTCCTAACTTCCCAGTTTCAACTGTTGACGGTCATAATGGCCATTTAATCTCAGGGACATTGGGAGGCAAACGGGTTTTGGCCATGCAGGGACGCTTTCACTATTACGAAGGTTACAACATGAAGGAAGTGACCTTCCCGGTGCGGGTCATGAAAAAAATGGGTATTAATTACCTGTTTGTTTCAAATGCGACAGGCGGGTTGAATCCCGACTTCAAAATTGGCGACCTGATGATCATTAACGATCATATTAATATGTTTCCGGAACATCCGCTTCATGGCCCAAACATAGCTGAATTGGGACCCCGCTTCCCCGATATGAGCCAGGCGTATTGCAAAGAATTGCGCCAAAAAGCAAAATTCATTGCTCTTAAAAATAAGATTGAAATAAAAGAGGGTGTTTACGTTGGCGTTCAGGGACCTACTTTCGAAACCCCTTCAGAATACAAGATGTTCCGCATCCTAGGTGGTGATGTTGTGGGTATGTCAACCGTACCTGAGGTAATTGTTGCCCGCCAGATGAACATGAAAGTGTTTGGTATTTCGATTGTAACCGACAGTGGAGTGCCTGGTGAAATCGTTGAAATTTCTCACGAAGAGGTCCAGGAAGTCGCCATGAAATCGGAACCGTACATGACTCAAATCCTGAAACAACTGATCGAAGAACTTTAACGATGAACAACCTGCTGCTGCTCGCCTTGGCTCCGATAGCCATTCTGGCAACCTACATCTGGTTGCGCGACAAATACGAGAGAGAACCATGGACTATGCTTCTAAAAGCGTTGATTTTAGGAGCCTTAACGGTCATCCCCATTTTGATTATAGAAAGATTCCTAATGGGATTCATTCATAACTTTAGCGGCTATGCCCGAGCTTTCTACAATGCATTCGTTGTTGCAGCGTTTAGCGAAGAGTTGTTCAAATTCCTGTTTCTTTACGGACTAATTTGGAAGAGTAAAGAATTCAACGAGAAGTTCGATGGTATCGTCTATGCCACTTTCATTTCGTTGGGTTTCGCAGCGGTGGAAAACGTGATGTATGTATTTCAACACGGAGCTCAGGTGGGAATAACCAGAGCATTGACTGCCGTACCTGCTCACTTCCTTTTCGGTGTAAGTATGGGGTATTTCCTCGGTATTGCCCGCTTTTTTACCTACCGCCGTCCGGCTATGATCCGCATGGCATTGCTAATTCCGATGTTATTGCACGGCATTTACGACTTCATCCTGATGTCGCAAAATCATTTTCTCCTATTGCTTTTCATCCCTTTTATTATTGGGATGTGGCGCTTTGGCTTGAAAAAGATGAAAGAGCTATCCGATAGCTCCGTTTTCAGATATAACTACGATTCGAAGGACAAGTTATTTCCTCAA
Organism: Sunxiuqinia sp.; assembly: GCA_003246935.1. Lineage (GTDB taxonomy): Bacteria > Bacteroidota > Bacteroidia > Bacteroidales > Prolixibacteraceae > Mangrovibacterium. The sequence continues at coordinate 5,086 of QKCF01000196.1, forward strand.
TCCTAAAAAACACACAACATGAAACTTCCTGAATTTGCAGATATAGCACAAGCTCACGAACGTATTCGTCCATTCGTTCACCGCACTCCGGTTTTAAGTTCATCAACTATGAATCGGCTTCTGAATTGCGAGCTTTATTTCAAATGTGAGAACCTGCAAAAGGTAGGTGCTTTCAAGTTTAGAGGAGCATGTAATGCAGTTTTTTCGATGAGTGATGAAGAAGCCACCAAGGGAGTTTGCACGCATTCCTCAGGCAACCATGCTGCTGCGTTGGCCTTGGCAGCCAGCATGCGCGGTATTCCGGCATATATTGTGATGCCCGAGACAGCACCAAATATTAAAAAGCAAGCTGTAGAAAGCTACGGCGGACGAATTACCTTCTGCAAACCAACGCTTGAAGCCCGCGAAAATACCTTAGCCAAAGTTGCAGCTGAAACAGGCGCGGTAGAAATTCACCCGTACAATAACTTTAACGTAATCTGCGGGCAAGGTACCGCCGCAAAAGAGTTAATTGAAGATAAAGGCTTATTCGACATTGTGATGTGTCCGATTGGCGGCGGCGGGTTACTAAGCGGGACCGCCATTACTACCCGCACCCTCAACCCGAAAGCGTTGGTCATTGCAGCCGAGCCCGAAGGCGCCGACGATGCCTATCGCTCTTTTCACGCGCATAAACTTATCCCGTCTGTCAACCCGAAAACCATTGCTGACGGACTGCTTACCTCGGTGGGAGAAATCAACTTCCGCATCATTCAGCGCAAAACCGATGAGATTGTGACCGTTTCGGAACGAGGAATTGTGCGTGCTATGCGCATGATTTGGGAACGCATGAAGATAATAGTTGAACCATCTTCTGCTGTTCCGTTGGCTGCCATATTGGAAAACAAGCTCGATGTTCGCGGGAAAAAAGTAGGTATCATTCTGAGTGGTGGTAATGTCGATTTGGAAAAGCTTCCTTTTCACGAATTTATCTAGGCCTTACACAGCGTCGGTGCCCTTAATGCAACAGACAGGTAAAATGCTATACTGCTTTTCGCATCAATAAAGCCGAGCTTCCGTTTTTGTAGTATGCCTTGCGTTCGCCGAAAACTTCGAACCCCTGCTGCAAGTACAAATTCACAGCGGGCTTGTTTATCTCACTAACCTCCAGGGTTACATATTTATACCCATCAGCCGTCGCCCGAGCCACTGCTTCCTTCAGCAGAATTTGGGCCAGCCCCTGTCCTCGAAACTTAGGATTAACAGCTATGGAATACAAACGTAAACCCGAACTGTTCTTCTTTTTCAGCAAAATCATAAACGAGCTAATCTTACCCTCCTGCTTCGTTAACAGAAAGTAGCTTCTCGCTTGCGACAGCAAATAGCGCAATTGACGGCGGGTGAAAGCCTCTGCATCGAAACACAGTTGCTCCAATGCAAAGATTTCTTTTAAGTCGGCCTTTTGCGCTTGCTCTATGGATGTTGTATTCATTATTTGCGTCCTTTTAATTCCATGCGGCTAACAAATTCGCGTAAGATTCTTCGGTACAATTCATCACCTAAAATATCATCTTCAACACCATGATCAATTGAAGGATTATCGTTCACCTCAATCACCAGCGACTTGCCGCCAAGCTCCTTTACATCAACTCCATACAACCCTTTACCGATCAATGAAGCAGCTTTTACAGCATTTCGAACCACGTGCTTTGGAGCTTTGCCAATAGGCACCGATTCAAAGGCTCCCGACTTGGTTTTCTTCCCCTCGTGATTATAAATTTGCCAGTGTCCACGAGCCATAAAGTATTTACAGGCATACAAAGCTTCGCCATTGATTATCCCAATCCGCCAGTCGAAAGGGGTCGGGACAAACTCCTGTGCCAGGAACACTGAAGTCCGTTCAGAAAGTTCTTCTAATGCCGTCTGGTACTCCTGTTCGGAACTCACTTTATACATCCCCACAGAGAACGATCCATCAGGAATTTTCAGTACAATCGGGTTCCCCAGACATTCGGTTACCTCGGCAAACGAAGCCAGGTTATTTTTGAAAATCAATTTCGATTTGGGCGTTGGAATCCCCTCCCGATCGAGCAACTCTTTCAAGTACACCTTATTGGTACAACGGATAATCGAAAGCGGATCGTCAATCACAACCATATCCGCCTGATGAGCTTTCTGCGACAAACGATAAGTGATGTGGTTAAGTGCCGTTGTTTGCCGAATGAAAAGCCCGTCGAATTCCAACAAACGGGTTGTATCCTCTTCGGTAATCAACTCAGCATTGATATTCATTTTCTTGGCCTGGCTCAAAAAACGGTTTAGCGCTCCTTTGTTGCTGGGCGGCAACTTTTCGTCCGGATCATATAAAATAGCTAAGTCGAAGCGCGAAGCTTTATGGTGACGAGGCTGACGCCAGATTTTCCTGTTGAAATTATCCAACGCATTGGCAAATAGGTCTTCCTGCTCTTCGCTCAAATCGTTCAGGCTAATAATTTTCACCGAATCAATTTGGTTCTTAGCCCTATTAGCCAACGTTACCCGAATCAGCGGACAAGGTAATTGTTCAAAAATATAGCGCGCAATCTTTTCCAACTCCGGTTCGCCTGTCAAACCAAAATAAATGTCGACATCAAACGATTCGGCTGTCAAATCTTTGGACTGCATCCATTTATAACAAACTTTCTGAAGAGCATCGTCCATACGGGTTAGTGCTCCGTTTTCAATTCGGTTCAGGACGTCAACATCAGGCAGTACTTTATGCCCCCGAGCCTGAGCCAGAAGTGAGCAATAATAGCCCTCGGTATGATATTCGTGCGAGCTGCAAAGGTTGATCACCAGCAGTGGTTGTTTACTCAATTCGTCGTTCTGCAAATAATCTGCTCCTGTAATCAGGCTTTCGGTTTCATAGTAGGGTTTCCATTGCTCCAATGAATCTACCAGAATAATTGTTGATTGCATTTTATTATTTCAAAAAGAAAAAAACAGGTTAAAAATTACCAATCAAAAAAATACCGGAAAGCAGGAACCACCGAAGCTCAAAACACAAAATACAAACCTAAATATCAACGCTTTAAACGACTAACGATTTCTTTAAACCGGGCATACAATTGTACACAATTTCTTGAATCGTTATGCGGGCTACACAATTTTTTTAAGAAGAAATTAATCGACATTCACGATGTTATTTTTAGAGCATAGGACTCAGTAATCTGGCAAAAGATTCTTTCGCTTTTTCGAGCCGCGGACGCTGCTCCCATTCTTCTGCGATTACCTCACGACTTTGCCTCAGATCAGCCATAAATTGCTCCTCCATCTGCCTGGTAAATTCCTCGTCGTAAATCATGGCATTCACCTCAAAATTGGTCTCCAGGCTTCGGAAGTCGAAGTTGGCCGTTCCAACCGAAGCAAATACGCCATCCACTAAAATCAGTTTGCTGTGCAAAAATCCGGCTTCGTAAAAATAAATTTTAACTCCGGCCTCCAATAGCTCTGCAACGAAAGAACGCGTACTCCACTTCGGCGTCAAAGCATCTGATTTATAGGGCACCAAAATACGAACATCGATGCTTCCCATAGCGGCGACTTTCAGCGCATTCAGAATCTCTGGTGTTGGAATCAAATACGGCGTATTGATATATACCCGTTTTTGAGCTGAAGCAATAGCTGCGAAATAGGCCTGTCCAATGCTTTCCCAATCGGAGTCTGGACCGCTGGCAACGATCTGTACCAATTTCCCATTTCCCTCAACAACGGGGTGAAAATAAGCCTTACCATGTAAAATTTCGCGTGACACAAAATACCAGTCAGCCATGAAAATAACCTGTAACATCGTCGCAGCTCCGCCCCTAACCTTCAGGTGCGTGTCGCGCCAAACGCCCATGGATTTTGTCCCGTTCAGATAGCGATCGGCCACATTCAAACCGCCAACAAAAGCGGTGTGTCCGTCAACAACAACAATCTTTCTGTGATTCCGGTAGTTCGCCCGGGAAGTCAAATGCGGAAACCTTACCTTCATGAAACAGTCAATCTTCACCCCAGCAGCCTTCAGCGAGTTAATATACTTTCGAGGTAAAGCCCAACTCCCCACGTCGTCATATATCAAGCGAACTTCCACTCCCTCTCTTGCCTTGCGGATCAAAATATCACGTAGCTGATTCCCCAAAATATCATTCTCGATAATATAGAATTCGACGTGAATATGGTGTTTTGCCGTTTCGATAGCTTGAAAAAGAGCAGGGAAGGTTTGCTCGCCGTTTTTCAGAACCGTTACTTCATTGTCTGTTGTTAGCAGGGCGTTCGAATTTGACAGCATTAGACTCATTAAATGCTTCTTAGCGAGAACCGCCTCCGGAAAATTGACAAACGCCTGCGGAATACTAACCATCTGATCCTGTGTCATTTTACGTAACCGCTCCAATCCCCTGAGCCCTTTGCGCGAGAACATTTTCTTTTTGCGGTATTCCTGTCCCAAAAAAAGATAAAAAACAATACCTACAAACGGCAAAAGGACCAATACCAACACCCAACTTATTGTTTTCAAAGGGCTCCTATTCTCAAGCACTATCAATATTGCAATAAAAATAACAGTCAACAAATAGAGACTGCTTAGCACTACAGGCATATTATCATTCAAATAAGAAATCAGACTATTCATGCTTTAATCTTGGTTCCTATACTAAAATAGGATAATTTATTATTGATTAACAAACGAATCAATATTTCGTACAAGATAAAAAACAGTTGCCATGAAATATTTATCAATTATAGCACTATTCCTTTTGCTGGTGAGTGCCTGCACGAATAACCGCGAACTCATTATAGAAGAGCATGATTCTGCTACTCAAGAGGACAGCATAACTTACGAACTCATCGTTTTAGATCCGGGATTTGACAGTTGGTTTGCGATCCATGGAACACCTGCCAAATATCACAATCAAACTTATTATGAAGGCTGGAACCGGCGTTACGTTGACGCATGGAATTATCAGAATATCGGCGATCGCTACTCACAAGTGATTGAAGGAAATATTGATTACCGACCTGACATCGATTATGGTTTCGAACTAAACCACAAGCTCTTCTACTACTTCATGTATGTTGAACATGAGTTGGACATTCAACTCATTCCGGACGGGCCAAGAACTTATTAGGATCGATCTGAGTGCACGAAAACCTGTAACTGCGTGTCGTGCAACAACTCGTTTTTTACTGGTAGTGCATTTAATTTCGGAGCGGAAACACCACTTCCAAACCAGCTATGCCCGATATACACATGAGCCTCGTCCCAAATGCCCTGATCAATAAAAGCTTGCAACAATTGGCGACCTCCCTCAACGACCACCGACTGCAAATTCTGTTCGTAAAGCCAATTCAGAATCTGAGGTACAATATTCCGGGCATAATCCAAAACTACATATTCCAGATTGTCCTCTGCTTCCACTTCCTTTCCG